>NZ_JBHVDD010000061.1:0-60431 GCF_042802995.1 Streptomyces sp. NPDC057438 | reverse complement strand
CCGCTACGAGCGCAAGGCCGAACACTTCCTGGCCTTCACCGCCATCGCCTGCACCCTCATTTGCTACCGCCGACTCACCAAATGAGACGACGTCTTAGAGCGGCCGCAACGCCGGCTCCTTCTGCACGGCGCCCAGGAGCCGGTCCAGTGCCAGCTCGACGTCCTCCTTCCAGGAGAGCGTCGTCCGCAGCTCCAGCCGCAGGCGTGGATACGTGGGGTGGGGGCGGACCGTCTTGAAGCCCACCGCCGTCAGATGATCGGCGGGGAGGACACAGGCCGGCTCCTTCCAACGGGCGTCCCCAAAGGCCTCGATCGCCTTGAAGCCCCGCCGCAGGAGGTCCTTGGCAACCGTCTGCACCATCACACGGCCGAGCCCCTGGCCCTGATAGCCCTGCGTGATGAAGGCGGTCATCAACTGAACCGCGTCCGGAGACACTGGGCTGGTGGGGAACGCCAGGGCGCGGGGCACGTAAGCGGGAGGTGCGTAGAGCACGAACCCCACCGGGACCTCGTCCACGTAGACGACCCGGCCGCAGGATCCCCAGTCCAGCAGGACGGCGGAGATCCATGCCTCTTTCTCCAGAGCGGGCGTGCCGGCTTTTAACGCGGCCTCGCCGCTGACTGGGTCGAGCTCCCAGAAGACACACGACCGGCAGCGCTTGGGGATGTCCTGAAGGTTGTCCAGCGTGAGCGGTACGAGCCGACGCCCCATGAAGGCTGTTCCTCGCTTCCTTCGCCCGCAACGTCACGGGCGGCTGTCAGAGCGCTCCGCTCCCGGAGCAGACTGCCGATGAAACCACCGACCGCCCCCAGTCCCAGACCTGCCGTCACCAGTCCGGAACGGCTCACGGTTCGCATGGCTCCGCCTCTCCACAGAAGACCCGCCAGTTCGATGCGCCCTACCCGAACGCATCGTATCCACGATGTGATTGCCTCGATACCGCCTCAAAGCAAAGAGCGGGCTGTGTCCGGTATACATCGGACACAGCCCGCTCAGGCGGTCGACGGGCCGAAGGCGAGCCCATCCTTCAGGAGACTCAGGCCTCCGTCTCCTCCGAGTCGTCGTCCAGCAGACTCCTCTGCAGCGCCAGCTTCTCGCCCGGGGCGAGCGTGCTCAGAATCCGCTCAAGATCCTCCGTGGACGCGAACTCAACAGTGATCTTGCCTTTCTTCTGGCCCAGATCGATCTTCACCCTGGTCTCGAACCGGTCCGAGAGACGGGTCGCGAGTTCACCCAGTGCCGGAGAGGGCACAGAGCCGGCACGAGGGCCCTTCGACCGCGTGGAGGCTTTCGGGTGCGATCCCATGAGGGTGACGATCTCTTCCACGGCGCGGACCGAGAGTCCCTCGGCCACGATCCGGTGAGCCAGCTTGTCCTGCTCCTCCGAGTCCTCGACGGAGAGCAGTGCCCGGGCGTGTCCCGCGGAGAGAACACCGGCGGCCACGCGACGCTGGACCGCCGGCGAGAGCTTCAACAGGCGCAGTGTGTTGGAGACCTGCGGGCGGGACCGACCGATACGGTCCGCCAGTTGGTCGTGCGTGCAGTTGAAATCCTTGAGCAACTGGTCGTAGGCGAAAGCCTCTTCCAGCGGGTTCAGCTGGGCACGGTGGAGGTTCTCCAGAAGCGCGTCCAGCAGCAGCTTCTCGTCATCCGTCGCCCGGACGATCGCCGGGATCGCTTCCAGCTCGGCCTCATGGCAGGCCCGCCAACGCCGCTCACCCATGATCAGCTCGTAGCGGGCCGGGCCCACCTGACGAACAACGATGGGCTGGAGAAGGCCGACCTCCTTGATGGAGGTGACGAGCTCCTGAAGAAGGTCCTCGTCGAACACCTCGCGCGGCTGACGCGGGTTAGGGGTGATGGAGTCGAGAGGCAGCTCGGCGAAGTAGGCCCCCACGGGCGCGGCGGGCAGCTCCGCCGCGACGTTCGAAGATACTTCCTCTGTTTCACGTGAAACAGGCGCGAGGGTCGCCACCTTGGAGGCCCCCACCCCGCGCTCTGGGGTGAAGACAGATGGCACCGCCGAAGGCGCGGGTGCGGACGCTCCGGCTGCGGGAGAATCCTTCTCTCCTGTCGCCGCCGCTGGGATCAGTGCGGCGAGACCACGGCCCAACCCCCTCCGTCGATCACTCACTGGACGCCCTCCACCACACTCGGATTGTTCTGAGCACCGATGTGGGCCTGCGTCGGGTCGTACCCCACGCCCACCCCCTTCAGTGCGATTTCTCGTGCCGCCTCAAGATAGGAGAGGGCACCGCTCGATCCTGGATCGTAGGTCAGCACCGTCTGCCCATAGCTGGGCGCCTCGGAGATACGGACCGAGCGGGGAATGCTCGTCCGCAGCACCTCCTCGCCAAAGTGGGTACGCACCTCGTCGGCGACCTGGGACGCCAGGCGCGTCCGGCCGTCGTACATGGTGAGCAGAATGGTCGACACATGAAGGATGGGGTTGAGGTGCCCCCGTACCAGGTCGACGTTGCGGAGCAGCTGGCCGAGGCCCTCCAGTGCGTAGTACTCGCACTGGATCGGAATGAGTACCTCCTGGCCGGCGACCATCGCGTTCACCGTCAGCAGGCCGAGCGAGGGCGGGCAGTCGATGAGGATGTAGTCCAGAGGCTGCTCGTACGCCTGAATTGCTCGCTGCAGTCGGCTCTCCCGTGCCACCAGGGACACTAGCTCGATCTCCGCACCAGCGAGATCGATCGTGGCGGGAGCGCAGAAGAGGCCTTCTACGTCGGCAACGGGCTGGACGACTTCTGCCAGGGGCTTGCTGTCGATCAGCACGTCGTAAATGGAGGGCACCTCGGCGTGGTGGTCGATCCCCAGCGCGGTGGACGCGTTGCCCTGGGGGTCGAGGTCGATCACCAGGACCCGGGCGCCGTGCAGAGCCAGCGAAGCGGCGAGGTTGACTGTTGTCGTGGTCTTGCCGACCCCGCCCTTCTGATTGGCGACGACCATGACTCTGGTCTGCTCGGGCCGGGGCAGACCTTCACCGGCCCGGCCCAGAGCCTCTACCGCCAGCTGGGCAGCACGACCGATGGGAGTGTCGTCCATCGGGGGCGGTGTTTCACGTGAAACATCGTCCCCCATCGACTCGGTACGGGGACCGGGGACCGGATCGGTCATCGGTCCCGCGATGTTGGCGTCGGACCGCAAGGATTCACTCTCCTCGACTTCAGGCTCGCAATGAACAGAGCCTCCCATGCCTTCGGGGTCGTGAACCAGTGAGGCCTGGTCTTCTGTGGAGAATTCCACCTCTGTGGAAAACTCCGTTACCTCTTCGAGTGACCCGAGAGGCCTCCGGTCACGCGGTTCGGCCGCGGCGCGGCCGCGGCTGATGATGCCGTGCAGCAATGAGCGACGTTTCACGTGAAACACGATGCCCAGCGGCACAGGCCACGCTGACGCGACACTCCGGGACGCGTGGGTTTGGCAGCTTGTGTGGAGTAGGGGCGTCGTCAGGACGGATCAGTAAAGGGCCAGGACCGAGGCCTAGCGGCGTCGGCGGGCTCGACCGGTCCGGGCCGCCTTGGCCCGCTTCGCGGCGAAGCGCACGCCACCCGGGCTCTCCCCGACCTCCACACGGACCAGCGTGGACAGAGGATCCACCACTCCCTCGCCGACATGAAGGACCGAGGTCTCCGCCGCGCCGAGCTTACTGAGAGCCGAGGCCGCGCTCTTCAGTTCCTCCTCGGCGGTGTCTCCCTTGAGGGCGAGCATCTCTCCGTAGGGGCGCAGCAGAGGAATGCCCCAGGCGGCCAATCGGTCCAATGGGGCCACGGCCCGGGCCGTCACCACGTGAACCGGCTGCAAGGTGCCGAGGACCTCCTCGGCCCGGCCCCGGACGACGGTCACATGATCGAGGCCCAGGAGCTCGACGACCTCGGTCAGGAAGTTCGTGCGCCTCAGCAGCGGTTCCAGCAGCGTGATCTTCAGGTCCGGCCGGACGAGGGCCAGCGGAATACCGGGGAGTCCGGCGCCGGAGCCGACATCGCACACCGTGACACCTTCCGGGACGACCTCGGAGAGCACCGCACAGTTCAGCAAATGCCTCTCCCACAGACGGGGCACCTCGCGCGGGCCGATGAGCCCTCGCTGCACTCCCGCCTCGGCCAGGAGCTCGGCGTACCGGACCGCGTCCGCGTAGCGATCACCGAATACGTCGCGTGCCTGCTCGGGCGCAGGGGGGAGCTCCACTGACTCCGTCACGGGGACCGTCCTTCCGTACCGCAAGAGCGCACTGGGCGCTGACATCAGAACAACAGGCTGACAAAGTTCGGCCCCGCCTGCGGGCAGACGGGGCCGGGGAAACGTACGTACCGAATCAGGCGGGCAGCACGACGACGAAGCGCTGCGGCTCCTCGCCCTCGGACTCGCTGCGCAGGCCGGCCGACTTGACCGCGTCGTGCACGACCTTGCGCTCGAACGGCGTCATCGGCTTCAGCTTCACGGGCTCGCCGCTGCTCTTGGCCTCGGCCGCAGCCTTGGCGCCCAGCTCGGAGAGCTCGGCGCGCTTCTGGGCACGGTAGCCCGCAATGTCCAGCATCAGACGGCTGCGGTCACCGGTCTCGCGGTGCACGGCCAGGCGTGTGAGCTCCTGAAGCGCCTCGAGCACCTCGCCCTCGCGGCCGACGAGCTTGTTCAGGTCACGGCCACCGGAGTCACTGATGATCGAGACAGAGGCACGGTCGGCCTCGACGTCCATGTCGATGTCGCCGTCGAGGTCTGCGATGTCCAGCAGACCTTCCAGGTAGTCCGCCGCGATCTCACCCTCCTGCTCCAGGCGGGTCAGGGTGTCGCCACCCTCGGAGGCGGTGGAGGTGATGCCTTCCGTCACGGGAGGAACTCCTTCTTACTTCTTGGACGGGGACTTGGGGCGCTGCTGGCCCTTGCGCTGACCGGACTGGGCCTTGCTGCGGCCACCGGTGCCGGCCTTGGGCGCGGCCTTCTTGGCCGCGGCCGCAGGCTCGGCGTCCTCGGGCTGGTCGGACTTGCTCAGCGACGTGGGTTCGGTCTTCGGCTCGTCCTCGTCGGCGCTCCTCGCGCCGCCGGACTGACGCTGGGCCTTGCTCTGACGCTTCGGCTGCTGGCGCTTGGGCGTGCCGGGGGTGGGCGTACCGTCCTCGGCCGTGGCGACGGCGACCTCGCTCTTGATCACGGTGCCGTCACCCTGGGCCGCGAGGCCCTCCTTGCCCAGGCCGGTGATGAACTTCCGCTCGTACTCGTTACGGTCACGGCCCTTGACGACGATGGCCTTGACGATGGCGCGCTCGCGGCGGTTGCGGGTCTTGCCGTGCCGCGTGACGTGCTTGAAGAGGCGCTCCAGGTAGGCTGCCTGCGCCTTGGAGCCCGGGGTCGGGTTGTTGTGGATGACGTACATCTGCTGGCCCATGGTCCACACGTTGGTGGTCAGCCAGTAGACGAGGACACCGACCGGGAAGTTGATGCCGAAGACCGCGAACATGACCGGGAAGACGTACATCAGCATCTTCTGCTGCTGCATGAACGGCGTCTTCACCGTGGTGTCGACGTTCTTCGTCATCAGCTGACGCTGCGTGTAGAACTGCGACGCCGACATCAGGACGATCATGACCGCGGTCACAATGCGGACGGTGGTCAGCGAGGCGTCGAGCGCGGAGACGTCCGCGGAGCTGTCGGTGAACTTCGCGGCCAGGGGAGCACCGACGATGTGCGCCTTCTGGGCACTCTGCAGCAGGCTCTCGTTGATGACACCGATGGTGTCGTTGTTCGCGATGCTGTTGAGCACGTGGTACAGCGCGAAGAAGAACGGGGATTGCGCCAGGATGGGAAGGCACGAGGAGAGCGGGTTGGTACCCGTCTCCTTGTACAGCTTCATCATCTCTTCGGATTGACGCTGCTTGTCGTTCTTGTAGCGCTCCTGGATCTTCTTCATCTCGGGCTGCAGCGTCTGCATCGCCCGGGTCGCCTTGATCTGCTTCACGAAGAGCGGGATCAGGCAGATACGGATCAGGATCACCAGGGACACGATGGACAGGCCCCAGGCCCATCCGGTGTCAGCGCCGAAGAGGGCGCCGTACACGCTGTGGAACTGGACGATGACCCAGGAGACAGGTGTCGTGATGAAGCTGAAGAGGCTGGCAATCGTGTCCACTAATCATGCTCCTTGGGCATGGGACGGGCTCTCGGCGGCCGGGCTCGAAGGAACGTGCCCCTCGGTGGCCGGTTCGGCGGCGGAGGACCCGCCCTTGCGTACGCGCCACGTGCCACGCACCATCTCGTGCCACCGTGGGCGCTTGCGGGGCGGGACGTGGTCCACACCGCCGAGCGACCACGGATTGCACCGCAGGATGCGCCAGGCGGTGAGTGCCGTTCCCTTGATCGCACCGTGCCGGTCGATGGCCGTGTAGCCGTAGTGGGAGCACGACGGGTAGTACTTGCACACCGGCCCCAGCAGCGGACTGATCGTCCACTGGTACAGCTTGATCAGCGCCAGCAGCGGGTACTTCATCGTGCGCCCCCTCCCAGCAGCCGCCCCAGGGCGGCATCCAGGTCTTGGGCCAGTTGTACGTGGTCGGCGTCACCCGCTCCGGGCAGCGCTCGTACTACTACCAGGCTACCGGGGGGCAACAGAGCGACTCGATCGCGCATCAGATGGCGAAGCCTGCGCTTCACCTTGTTACGGACGACCGAGCCACCGACGGCTTTGCTCACGACGAAACCCGCACGCGTCGGGGGAGCGCTCTCCCCAGGCGCGTGCGGGTCCGTGGCACCGCTACGTAGGTGAACGACGAGGAGCGGGCGGCCGGCCCGGCGTCCTCGTCGTACCGCGGTCGCGAAGTCCTCGCGCCGCCTCAGCCGATGCTCGGTAGGCAGCACGACGTCATGACCTGATCGGGATCAGGCGGACAGGCTGGCGCGACCCTTGCTGCGACGGTTCGCGAGAATCGCGCGACCGGCACGGGTACGCATCCGCAGGCGGAAGCCGTGGGTCTTCGCGCGACGACGGTTGTTCGGCTGGAAGGTGCGCTTGCTCACTCGGGGGCTCCAGAAAGAAATCGGTGTTTGCGGGTGCCGTCCTGGCTGTCACCGTGCGCCCACGAGTAGCTCGTATAAACGCCCGAGTGCACCGCTGTCCGATCACCTGACGCGATCTGTGCCCATCGGAGGCAGGCGGCAGCAGCCATCGACAACTCGACCTGGTTACGGTACGCGCGGCTACGCCATCCGGTCAAACCAGAGGTCACGGGGAGACACTGTCCACAGGCTGGGGACAACAACTTGAACCGTACCCGTCGCCGTGACTACCGTGACTGAACTCCGATTCGTTCCTTTTCCTTTGGCTGCTGGGACCCGACCCACCCACCAGCACCTCGTTTCCGAGTGCCCCACCCGAGTTCCGAACCGACCTGTCCCAGAACCACACGTTCGTGGGACCTGTGAGAGAGCGTGCCCTGTGGCTGACGTACCTGCCGATCTTGCCGCAGTGTGGCCACGCGTACTGGAGAAGCTCCTCGGTGAGGGCCACGGCCAAGGCGTCGAGGTGAAGGACGAGCGCTGGATCAAGCGCTGCCAGCCCCTCGCACTGGTCGCGGACACGGCTCTGCTCGCCGTCCCGAACGAGTTCGCCAAGGGCGTACTGGAGGGTCGTCTCGCGCCGATCGTCAGCGAGACCCTGAGCCGGGAGTGCGGCCGCCCGATCCGTATCGCGATCACCGTCGACAGCTCCGTCGGCGAGACTCCGCCCCCGCCGGTCCAGCACCGCTTCGAGGAGCCGGAGCTGCCCTCCGTCCCGGCCCAGAGCCGCGACGGATACGACGGCAGACCCCCGTACGAAGGCCAGGGGCGCGACGGGCGCGGTGGGTACGAGAACCAGAACGCGTACGAGAACAAGAACACGTACGAGCCGCAGAACGGATACGACGGCCAGCCCCGCGACCCTTACGAGGGATACGGCCGTCATCGGGCCGAGGACCGCGGCCCGGGGCGCGGCGATCAGCTGGGCGGCGGGGCCGGCGAGCAGTTGCCGCCCCCTCGCTCGGAGCACCCCGCCGGCCGCTCGGACCAGCTGCCGACCGCGCGCCCCGCCTATCCGTCCGAGTACCAGCGGCCCGAGCCGGGCGCCTGGCCGCGGCCGTCGCAGGACGACTACGGCTGGCAGCAGCAGCGGCTCGGCTTCCCGGAACGGGACCCCTACGCCTCGCCCTCCTCGGACTACCGTTCGCAGCCCAGGGACCGGTCACCGTACGACCAGCAGCGTTCCGACTACGACCAGCACCGCGGTGACTACGACCGGCCGGGTGTCGACTCCGACTATCCGCGCCAGGACCGGCGCGAGCTTCCCGAGCCTCCGCCGGGCTCCGGGCACGTGCACCGGGGCGGCCCGTCGAGCAGCGCGCCCGGCCCGCTGGCGGCGCAGCCCGCGCCGGCACCCGGCCCCGGTGAGCCGACAGCACGTCTGAACCCGAAGTACCTCTTCGACACCTTCGTCATCGGTGCCTCGAACCGTTTCGCGCACGCGGCCGCGGTGGCCGTCGCCGAGGCGCCCGCCAAGGCGTACAACCCCCTCTTCATCTACGGGGAGTCCGGGCTCGGCAAGACCCACCTGCTGCACGCGATCGGGCACTACGCGCGGAGCCTCTATCCGGGTACGCGGGTGCGGTACGTGAGCTCGGAGGAGTTCACCAACGAGTTCATCAACTCCATCCGCGACGGCAAGGGCGACAGCTTCCGCAAGCGGTACCGGGAGATGGACATCCTGCTCGTGGACGACATCCAGTTCCTGGCGGACAAGGAGTCGACGCAGGAGGAGTTCTTCCACACCTTCAACACGCTCCACAACGCGAACAAGCAGATCGTGCTCTCCAGCGACCGGCCGCCGAAGCAGCTGGTGACGCTGGAGGACCGGCTGCGGAACCGTTTCGAGTGGGGTCTGATCACCGACGTCCAGCCGCCCGAGCTGGAGACGCGGATCGCGATCCTGCGCAAGAAGGCGGTGCAGGAGCAGCTCAACGCCCCGCCGGAGGTGCTGGAGTTCATCGCGTCCCGCATCTCGCGCAACATCCGCGAGCTGGAGGGCGCCCTGATCCGGGTGACGGCGTTCGCGTCGCTCAACCGGCAGCCGGTGGACCTCGGGCTGACCGAGATCGTCCTCAAGGACCTGATCCCCGGCGGCGAGAACGCGTCCCCCGAGATCACGGCCACCGCGATCATGGGCGCGACGGCCGACTACTTCGGGCTCACGGTCGAGGACCTCTGCGGCACCTCGCGCGGCCGTGCCCTGGTGACCGCCCGACAGATCGCCATGTACCTGTGCCGGGAGCTGACCGACCTGTCGCTGCCCAAGATCGGCGCGCAGTTCGGCAACCGTGACCACACCACTGTCATGCACGCCGACCGCAAGATCCGCGCTCTGATGGCCGAGCGGCGCTCCATCTACAACCAGGTGACGGAGCTGACGAACCGCATCAAGAACGGCTGACGGACGGCCGTCGTACGTCGCTGAAGGCGCCCCGGGACGCGTTCCCGAGGGCGCCTTCGTCGTTCCCGGGCGGCTTCGGACGTCGCCCGGCCGGCTTCGAACGTCGTGGGCGGCGGCTTCGGACGTCGCCGCTCCGACATCAGATGTTCGATTACCAGTCGAGTTACGGCCTCCCTCCACAGATTCGGGGACTTTCTTCCGTCCACACCCTGGGGACCGGGAAGTTATGCAGATCGTGTCCACAGGGCCGGTTGTTGAGGGATCATCAGGCCAGGTCAGTCCCCTGTGGATTCGTGGACGAAAGATCTCCACAGGCTGTGGACAGGTTCGTGATCCACAGACTGTGGACGAGGTTGTCCACCGACGGCCCACAGGCCGCACCCGGTTGTCCCCAGTGATCGACGGCTTCTCCACATGCCTGTCCACTGTTCGGCAAGCCAACGCCCCTCCTCACCGTGTCGAGTGAAAGGCGTCACACGAAGTTGCCCGGTTGGGCTGTGGGAAAGGCGGGTAAACCTGGGGACGCCGTTGGGGAGAAGTGGCCCGAGGCTGTGCACGGTGTGTGCAGAACTTTCCGTTCTCCACAGAGACCCCTGGTTGTCCACCGGCTCCGCCCACAGGCCCGGTGGACAAAATTTGCCGCCTGAGCTGCGAAAACGGGGTTATCCACGGTTTCCACAGGCCCTACTACTACTCCCAACTAGAGAGAGCTGGGAATCCGTTTCGAAGTGGGTCCTGTGCACAACTCGCTCTTGGCTGCCTGACCGCGCCTCGTCACGACTTGACCCCGAGAGGCTCCGAGTGTCAGTGGTGTGCGTCAGACTGGTCCCCGGTGTCCTTCCCGTCACAGGGACCACCGACACCGAGACAGACGACGAAGCCAGGCAGGGCGAGAAGCGCCGGCAACAGCAGGAGGCGGCAACAGTGAAGATCCGGGTGGAACGCGACGTACTCGCGGAGGCCGTGGCCTGGGCGGCGCGCAGCCTCCCGGCCCGGCCGCCGGCGCCTGTCCTCGCCGGCCTCCTTCTGAAGGCCGAGGAAGGCCAGCTGAGCCTCTCCAGCTTCGACTACGAGGTCTCCGCCCGGGTCTCCGTGGAGGCGGAGGTCGACGAGGAAGGCACGGTGCTCGTCTCCGGACGGCTGCTCGCCGACATCTGCCGCGCCCTGCCCAACCGGCCCGTGGAGATCTCCACAGACGGTGTACGGGCCACGGTGGTCTGCGGCTCCTCGCGGTTCACCCTCCACACACTGCCTGTGGAGGAGTACCCGTCCCTGCCGCAGATGCCGAACGCCACGGGCACCGTCCCCGGCGAGGTCTTCGCCTCCGCCGCCGCCCAGGTGGCCATCGCCGCCGGGCGCGACGACACGCTGCCCGTCCTCACCGGTGTGCGCATCGAGATCGAGGGCGACACGGTCACGCTGGCCTCCACCGACCGCTACCGCTTCGCGGTCCGCGAGTTCCTGTGGAAGCCGGAGAACCCCGAGGCGTCCGCGGTCGCCCTGGTGCCCGCCAAGACCCTCCTGGACACCGCCAAGGCCCTCACGAGCGGCGACAGCGTCATTCTGGCGCTCTCCGGTTCGGGCTCGGGAGAGGGGCTGATCGGTTTCGAGGGCGCGGGCCGTCGTACGACCACGCGGCTGCTGGAGGGCGACCTCCCGAAGTACCGCACGCTGTTCCCGACGGAGTTCAACAGCGTGGCCGTCATCGAGACCGCCCCGTTCGTCGAGGCCGTCAAGCGCGTTGCGCTGGTCGCCGAGCGGAACACCCCGGTGCGGCTCAGCTTCGAGCAGGGCGTGCTGATCCTGGAGGCCGGCTCCAGCGACGACGCACAGGCTGTGGAAAGGGTCGACGCCCAGCTGGAGGGCGACGACATCTCGATCGCCTTCAACCCCACGTTCCTGCTGGACGGCCTGAGCGCCATCGACTCCCCGGTCGCCCAGCTGTCGTTCACCACGTCCACCAAGCCCGCGCTGCTCAGCGGCAAGCCGGCCGTGGACGCCGAGGCGGACGAGGCCTACAAGTACCTGATCATGCCGGTGCGGCTCAGCGGCTGACCGGCCGGGCCGTCGGAGGCGTCCACAAGGCTGTGGGGCCCGGTGGATCACCGGGCCCTCGGTGCGAAGCCGCAGGTCGGGGGCTACTTATGAGCGGGTATGCCCACAGGTGTGCGTGAGCGTCCGGGTCTAGGCTCGTGGGTGGGTACGCAAGTGCCCTCACGCACACGTCGCAACCTAAGGAACCACTGATGGAGCTCGGTCTCGTCGGCCTCGGCAAGATGGGCGGGAACATGCGCGAGCGCATCCGCCGCGCAGGCCACACCGTCATCGGATACGACCGGAACCCGGATCTCGCCGATGTCCACAGCCTGGAAGAACTTGTGGGCAAGCTCGACGGCCCGCGGGTCGTGTGGGTGATGGTCCCGGCCGGTGCGGCCACCCAGTCGACCGTCGACGAGTTGGCCGAACTCCTCCAGCCCGGGGACGTCGTCGTGGACGGCGGGAACTCCCGCTGGACGGACGACGAGAAGCACGCCGAGGAGCTGGCCGCCAAGGGCATCGGCTTCGTCGACTGCGGTGTCTCCGGCGGCGTCTGGGGGCTGGAGAACGGCTACGCCCTGATGTACGGCGGTGACGCGGAGAACGTCGCCAAGGTGCAGCCGGTCCTCGACGCGCTGAAGCCCGAGGGCGACCTCGGGGCGGTGCACGCCGGCAAGGTCGGCGCCGGGCACTTCGCGAAGATGGTCCACAACGGGATCGAGTACGCGATGATGCAGGCGTACGCCGAGGGCTGGGAGCTCCTGGAGAAGGCCGACTCGGTGACGGACGTCCGCGAGGTCTTCCGTTCCTGGCAGGACGGCACGGTGATCCGTTCCTGGCTGCTCGACCTGGCGGTGAACGCCCTCGACGAGGACGAGCACCTGGACCGGCTGAAGGGGTACGCACAGGACTCCGGCGAGGGCCGGTGGACCGTGGAGGCAGCCATCGACCACGCCGTGCCGCTGCCCGCGATCACGGCCTCACTCTTCGCGCGGTTCGCCTCGCGCCAGGAGGACTCTCCGCAGATGAAGATGATCGCGGCGCTGCGGAACCAGTTCGGCGGCCACGCGGTCGAGACGAAGTAGCCCGCGCGACCGAGGACGAGACGCACACGCCAACGGTCGACACACAGTCGTCCACAGGACCGCACGGCGGTCCACAACCCTGGGGGAGGTCGGCACCCGACCATGCACGTCACGCATCTGTCGCTGGCCGACTTCCGCTCGTACGCCCGGGTCGAGGTCCCGCTCGACCCGGGCGTCACCGCGTTCGTGGGGCCCAACGGCCAGGGCAAGACGAATCTGGTCGAGGCGGTGGGCTACCTCGCGACCCTCGGCAGCCACCGGGTGTCGTCGGACGCCCCCCTGGTCCGCATGGGCGCCGACCGCGCGATCGTCCGGGCGCAGGTGCGGCAGGGCGAGCGACAGCAGCTGGTCGAGCTGGAGCTGAACCCCGGCAAGGCGAACCGAGCGCGCATCAACAGGTCCTCGCAGGTCAGGCCGCGTGACGTGCTCGGCATCGTGCGGACGGTGCTGTTCGCGCCGGAGGACCTCGCCCTGGTCAAGGGCGACCCCGGCGAACGGCGGCGCTTCCTCGACGAGCTGATCACCGCACGAGCCCCGCGCATGGCGGGTGTGCGCTCCGACTACGAGCGGGTCCTCAAGCAGCGCAACACGCTCCTGAAGTCGGCCGCGCTGGCCCGTCGGCACGGCGGCCGCTCCATGGACCTGTCCACGCTCGACGTATGGGACCAGCACCTCGCGCGCGTGGGCGCCGAGCTGCTCGCCCAGCGGCTGGACCTCGTCGCGGCGATCCAGCCGCTCGCCGACAAGGCCTACGAGCAGTTGGCCCCCGGGGGCGGACCGGTGAGCCTGGAGTACAGACCCTCCTCTCCCGGCCTCGTCGGGCACGCGCGCGAGGAGCTGTACGAGCAGCTGACGGCCGCCCTCGCGGAGAGCCGCAAGCAGGAGATCGAGCGGGGCGTCACCCTCGTGGGACCCCACCGGGACGATGTGACCCTCAAGCTCGGTCAGCTGCCCGCCAAGGGCTACGCCTCCCATGGCGAGTCCTGGTCCTACGCCCTGGCCCTGCGGCTGGCCTCGTACGATCTGCTCCGGGCCGAGGGGAACGAGCCGGTGCTGATCCTCGACGACGTCTTCGCCGAGCTGGACAGCCGTCGGCGGGAGCGGCTGGCGGAACTGGTCGCGCCGGGCGAGCAGGTCCTGGTGACCGCCGCGGTCGACGACGACGTACCGGACGTACTGACAGGGGCGCGCTACGTCGTGTCCGACGGGACGGTGGAGCGCGTATGAGCGGATCCGGGGCGACCCCGACACCTCCCGAGCCCTCCGGTGTGGACCTCGCGCGCGTGGCGCTGCGTGCCGCGAAGGAGGCCGCACGTGCGCGTGGTGAGGCCACACAGCAGAAGAAGCAGGCCAGGCGCGGTGGCGGGCTGCGGTCCGGCGCCCGTGCCGATGGCCGCGATCCCATGCCACTGGGCCCCGCGATCAACCGTCTGATCACCGAGCGGGGCTGGGAGACCCCGGCGGCCGTCGGCGGGGTCATGGGCCGCTGGCCGCAGATCGTCGGCGACGACCTGGCCAGACGGTGCGTGCCGGAGCGGTACGACGAGGACGAGCGGGTCCTGCACGTGCGGTGCGACTCGACGGCGTGGGCGACGAACGTGCGGCTGCTGGCTCCGCAACTGGTCGCCCGGCTCAACGAGGACCTCGGGCACGGCACCGTACGGCTGCTGAAGGTCCACGGCCCCGCCGGGTCCGCCCGTCGCTACGGCCCCCTGCGGGCCCCGGGAAGCACGGGTCCCGGCGATACCTACGGGTGACCGTAGTCACATTTCCGGGTGCCGTCGTGCCCGTCACCGGAGGGTCCGCGCCGCCTCGTGAACAGCCGTGCGCTCAAGTGTGCGCCGCCGCGTGCGGTTGCGAACAGGGACGTGACCCGGGAGTAGCAAAGGGTTGACACCCGGAAGCGCTGAGTGCCGCTGTGAGCCTCTTGGAGCCCCGTTCCCCATATGGGGAGTCGGGAGAGACCGGTTCAGGGCGGCACATGCGGACTCAGGTACCGGCAAACCCCCATCACTGTCGGCGCTACCGGTAGACTGGAAGCTAATCCCGCCCCATTCGTGGGGACCGCTTCGGAAACACCGTTCCACACAGACAAAGGCTTCCACCGCAACGCCGCAGCCGCTCCGGCAAACCCGCCGGGAGCCTGGCTTGTGCTGTGCCAGAAAGGGCGCTTCGTGGCCGATTCCGGCAACCCCAACGAGAACATCCTGTCCACCGAGGCCCCGGCCGGAGTCGCCGAGGCCTCCGGCACGGCGTACGACGCCAGCGCCATCACCGTCCTCGAAGGCCTGGACGCGGTCCGCAAGCGGCCCGGTATGTACATCGGTTCCACCGGTGAGCGCGGACTTCACCACCTGGTGCAAGAGGTCGTCGACAACTCCGTCGACGAGGCGCTGGCCGGCCACGCGGACACCATCGACGTCACGATCCTCGCCGACGGCGGCGTGCGGGTCGTCGACAACGGCCGTGGTATCCCGGTCGGCATCGTCCCCTCCGAGGGCAAGCCGGCCGTCGAGGTCGTGCTGACGGTCCTGCACGCGGGCGGCAAGTTCGGCGGCGGCGGCTACGCGGTCTCCGGCGGCCTGCACGGCGTGGGTGTCTCCGTCGTGAACGCCCTGTCGACCAGGGTGTCCGTCGAGATCAAGACCGACGGCCACCGCTGGACCCAGGACTACAAGTTGGGTGTCCCGACGGCCCCGCTCGCCCAGCACGAGGCGACGGACGAGCATGGCACCACGGTCACCTTCTGGGCCGACCCGGACATCTTCGAGACCACGGAGTACTCCTTCGAGACGCTCTCGCGCCGTTTCCAGGAGATGGCGTTCCTCAACAAAGGACTGCGGATCAACCTCGCCGACGAGCGGGAGTCGGCGAAGGCCACGGCCGGGGCGGACGAAGCGGGTGAGGACGAGAAGCACGAGGTCAAGAGCGTCTCGTACCACTACGAGGGCGGCATCGTCGACTTCGTGAAGTACCTCAACTCCCGCAAGGGGGACGTGGTGCACCCCACCGTGATCGACCTGGAGGCCGAGGACAAGGACAGGAGCCTGTCCCTCGAACTCGCGATGCAGTGGAACGGTGGCTACACCGAGGGTGTCTACTCCTTCGCGAACATCATCCACACGCACGAGGGCGGTACGCACGAAGAGGGCTTCCGCGCGGCGCTGACGAACCTGGTCAACAAGTACGCGCGCGAGAAGAAGCTCCTGCGGGAGAAGGACGACAACCTCACGGGCGACGACATCCGCGAGGGCCTGACGGCGATCATCTCGGTGAAACTGAGCGAACCGCAGTTCGAGGGCCAGACCAAGACCAAGCTGGGCAACACCGAGGTGAAGACCTTCGTCCAGAAGGTCGTCTACGAGCACCTGAACGACTGGCTGGACCGCAACCCGGTCGAGGCGGCGGACATCGTCCGCAAGGGCATCCAGGCGGCCACCGCGCGCGTGGCGGCCCGCAAGGCCCGGGATCTGACCCGCCGCAAGGGGCTTCTCGAGACGGCGTCGCTGCCGGGCAAGCTCTCCGACTGCCAGTCGAACGACCCCATCAAGTGCGAGATCTTCATCGTCGAGGGTGACTCCGCCGGCGGCTCGGCCAAGTCCGGCCGGAACCCCGAGTACCAGGCGATCCTCCCGATCCGCGGCAAGATCCTCAACGTGGAGAAGGCCAGGATCGACAAGATCCTGCAGAACCAGGAGATCCAGGCGCTGATCTCGGCCTTCGGCACCGGAGTCCACGAGGACTTCGACATCGAGAAGCTGCGCTATCACAAGATCATCCTGATGGCGGACGCCGACGTCGACGGCCAGCACATCAACACCCTGCTGCTGACCTTCCTGTTCCGCTTCATGCGGCCGCTGGTCGAGGCCGGGCACGTGTTCCTGTCCCGCCCGCCGCTCTACAAGATCAAGTGGGGGCGCGAGGACATCGAGTACGCGTACTCCGACCGCGAGCGGGACGCGCTGATCGAGATGGGCCGGCAGCGCGGCAAGCGCATCCGGGAGGACTCGATCCAGCGCTTCAAGGGTCTCGGCGAGATGAACGCCGAGGAACTGCGCATCACGACGATGGACCAGGAGCACCGCGTCCTCGGCCAGGTCACGCTCGACGACGCCGCTCAGGCCGACGACCTGTTCTCGGTCCTGATGGGCGAGGACGTCGAGGCCCGTCGCGCGTTCATCCAGCGCAACGCCAAGGACGTCCGCTTCCTCGACATCTGAGTCGGTCTCAGCTGACCGCACCAGGAAGGATCTTCACCGGCCATGGCCGACCAGAACAC
Organism: Streptomyces sp. NPDC057438; assembly: GCF_042802995.1. NCBI lineage: Bacteria > Bacillati > Actinomycetota > Actinomycetes > Kitasatosporales > Streptomycetaceae > Streptomyces > Streptomyces sp. NPDC057438. The sequence goes on along the minus strand of NZ_JBHVDD010000061.1, from coordinate 43,569 downwards.
TCCAGTGACGCCCGAAGAGGGCGGCGAGACCGTCCAGCGCGTCGAGCCCGTCGGGCTCGAGACCGAGATGCAGCGCTCGTACCTCGACTACGCGATGTCCGTCATCGTGTCCCGCGCGCTGCCCGACGTGCGCGACGGTCTCAAGCCTGTGCACCGCCGCGTCCTGTACGCGATGTACGACGGTGGATACCGGCCCGAGAAGGGCTTCTACAAGTGCGCCCGTGTCGTCGGCGACGTCATGGGCAACTACCACCCGCACGGTGACTCCTCGATCTACGACGCGCTGGTCCGCCTCGCGCAGCCATGGTCGATGCGGATGCCGCTGGTGGACTCCAACGGCAACTTCGGTTCTCCGGGCAACGACCCCGCGGCGGCCATGCGCTACACCGAGTGCAAGATGGCGCCGCTGTCGATGGAGATGGTCCGTGACATCGACGAGGACACCGTCGACTTCACGGACAACTACGACGGCCGCTCCCAGGAGCCGACCGTCCTGCCCGCCCGCTTCCCGAACCTGCTGATCAACGGCTCGGCCGGTATCGCGGTCGGCATGGCGACGAACATCCCGCCGCACAACCTCCGCGAGGTCGCGGCCGGCGCCCAGTGGTACCTGGAGAACCCCGACGCCTCCCACGAGGACCTCCTGGACGCGCTGATCGAGCGCATCAAGGGCCCCGACTTCCCGACCGGCGCCCTGGTCGTCGGCCGCAAGGGCATCGAGGAGGCGTACCGCACGGGACGCGGCTCCATCACGATGCGCGCGGTCGTCGAGGTCGAGGAGATCCAGAACCGCCAGTGCCTGGTGGTCACGGAACTCCCCTACCAGGTCAACCCGGACAACCTCGCGCAGAAGATCGCCGACCTCGTGAAGGACGGCAAGATCGGCGGCATCGCGGACGTCCGTGACGAGACGTCGTCCCGTACGGGGCAGCGCCTGGTCATCGTCCTCAAGCGCGACGCGGTCGCCAAGGTCGTGCTGAACAACCTGTACAAGCACACGGACCTGCAGACGAACTTCGGCGCCAACATGCTGGCGCTGGTCGACGGCGTGCCCCGCACCCTCTCCCTGGACGCGTTCATCCGCCACTGGGTGACGCACCAGATCGAGGTCATCGTCCGCCGGACGAAGTTCCGGCTGCGCAAGGCCGAGGAGCGGGCACACATCCTGCGCGGCCTGCTGAAGGCCCTGGACGCCATCGACGAGGTCATCGCGCTGATCCGGCGCAGCGACACCGTCGACATCGCGCGCACGGGCCTGATGGACCTCCTGGAGATCGACGAGATCCAGGCCAACGCCATCCTCGAGATGCAGCTGCGCCGCCTCGCCGCCCTGGAGCGTCAGAAGATCATCCAGGAGCACGACGAACTTCAGGCCAAGATCCGCGAGTACAACGAGATCCTCGCCTCGCCGGTCCGCCAGCGCGGCATCGTCAGCGCGGAACTCGCCGCGATCGTCGAGAAGTTCGGCGACGACCGCAAGACGATGCTGGTGCCCTACGACGGTGACATGTCCATCGAGGACCTCATCGCCGAGGAGGACATCGTCGTCACCGTCTCGCGCGGCGGTTACGTCAAGCGGACCAAGACGGTGGACTACCGCGCGCAGAAGCGCGGTGGCAAGGGCGTGCGCGGCACGAAGCTCAAGGAAGACGACATCGTCGACCACTTCTTCGTGTCCACGACCCACCACTGGCTGCTGTTCTTCACCAACAAGGGCCGTGTCTACCGGGCGAAGGCCTACGAGTTGCCGGACGCCGGACGTGACGCGCGTGGACAGCACGTCGCCAACCTGCTGGCGTTCCAGCCGGACGAGGCGATCGCCGAGATCCTCGCGATCCGCGACTACGAGGCCACGCCCTACCTGGTGCTCGCCACCAAGGGCGGACTTGTGAAGAAGACGCCTCTGAAAGATTACGATTCGCCCCGATCCGGCGGTGTCATCGCCATCAACCTCCGTGAGAAGGAGGACGGTTCCGATGACGAATTGATCGGAGCCGAACTCGTATCAGCAGAAGATGACATCCTTCTGATCAGCAAGAAGGCACAATCGATCCGCTTCACCGCGACGGACGAGGCACTGCGGCCCATGGGCCGTGCCACCTCGGGTGTCAAGGGCATGAGTTTCCGCGAGGGCGACGAGCTGCTCTCGATGAATGTTGTTCGACCCGGTACGTTCGTGTTCACTGCCACAGACGGCGGGTACGCGAAGCGGACCAACGTCGACGAGTACCGCGTCCAGGGTCGCGGCGGCCTCGGTATCAAGGCCGCCAAGATCGTCGAGGACCGCGGCTCGCTCGTCGGCGCGCTGGTGGTCGAGGAGACCGACGAGATCCTCGCCATCACGCTGTCGGGCGGTGTGATTCGTACGCGAGTCAACGAGATCAGGGAAACCGGCCGTGACACCATGGGCGTCCAACTGATCAACCTGGGCAAGCGCGATGCCGTCGTCGGCATCGCTCGTAACGCCGAGGCGGGGCGGGAGGCGGAGGAGGTCGACGGCGACGAGGCCGTGGACGAGACCGCCGAGGGTGCCGCGACGACCGGTACGGACGAGGGTGAGGCGCCCTCGTCCGAGTAGCACGAGGAGTGAGTCAGCGTGAGCGGAGCCACGGACGCGGGATCGTCCGGTACTTCGGCCGGCACTTCGACCGGGTCGGAGGCGGACGGCGGCGGCCGTGGCTCCGCCGCGCGTGCGATGGACACGCACACGACCCAACTGAAAGCGATCAAGGGTGCGACCGATTCGGTCGCACCCGCGCCGTCCCTCGACAAGGCCGGACCCCAGGGGGGAACCGTGACGGACACCCGTGGTCCGCAGGCCCAGCAGCCCGCGCAGGGCAGCCCGGCCGCGGCTGCGAGCGGGTCCGCGCGCCCTGCTCCCCCGCAGGCCCCCGCCCAGGCGCAGGCGGGTGGCTCCGCACTGCCCGGCGAGCGGCAGACGCAGCAGCAGGCAGGCCCGTACCACCCGCCGCAGGCGTACCAGCCGGTGCCGGACGGCGCGTCCCGCAAGCCGCGTCCGGGAGTGCGCACGACGCCGCGGACGCGCAAGGCGCGGCTGAGAGTGGCCAAGGCCGACCCGTGGTCCGTGATGAAGGTCAGCTTCCTGCTCTCCATCGCCCTCGGCATCTGCACGGTCGTCGCGGCCGCGGTGCTGTGGATGGTCATGAACGCGATGGGCGTGTTCTCGACGGTCGGCGCCACCATCTCCGAGGCCACCGGCTCGAACGAGTCCAACGGCTTCGATCTGCAGTCGTTCCTGTCGCTGCCCAACGTGCTCGTGTTCACCACGATCATCGCGGTCATCGACGTGGTCCTCGCGACCGCCCTCGCCACGCTCGGCGCCTTCATCTACAACATCTCCGCGGCCTTCGTCGGCGGCATCGAGCTGACGCTCGCCGAGGACGAGTGAGCACGGCCACCACCTAGGGAACGGCCCCCGGGGACGGCGTCCGACGCCGTCCCCGTCAGGGTGTCCGACCGCGTCGCGGTTCCCCTGCGGGTATCGATTTTGGGACTCCCCACGTCGTGCGCTAATCTTCAGGAGTCAGCGCGCGGGACACACACCGCACAGCGCGGCGGGGCTATAGCTCAGTTGGTTAGAGCGCATCCCTGATAAGGATGAGGCCACAGGTTCAAATCCTGTTAGCCCCACCAGCATGAAGACCCTCAACCGGTGACGGTTGGGGGTCTTCGTCGTTCTGGGTGCCCACCGTTCTGGGTGCCGACTGATGATCGACGGTTACTGACGCAGGAACCCCCGGCCCTCCCGGCCGGGGGTTCCTGTTGCTTTCTGCGGTCGTTCTCTTCGGTCGTTCCCGTGTGCCTGTCCAGCGGGGCGTCGTACGCAAGATCGCCACGGTGGTTGTGCTGGTCTGCTGCCTGGGTCGAATCAGCTCTGGAGGGGTGGGGCGGGTCGCTCGGCCTGGGTGAAAGAGGGCTGCAGGGCGGTGGCGTCCATGGCGTCCGCTGCGTTCGTGGCTGCCGATTCCAGGAGCGCGCGGTGACGGCAGGAGGGCGAGGAGCCGTGGGCCTCGGCGCGGATGCGTTGCTTCATCGTGGGGGGCAGGGCGCGATCGTGGGGCCGGACCGGCAGGGCCGTAGCCGGCAGCGTCGTGGGGGCCGCGCAGTTGCGGGTGGTGCCGGTCTGCGGTACCGCGGCCGACGCCGTGGTCGTGATCAGTCCGAGTGCCGTGCACAGCGCCAGGACGGCGGTGACGACGGCGGTCCACAGCTTCATGACCGTGTTCTGGGCCATGGCCCCTCACTTTCGGGTCGGGCGATTTGCGTACTTTCCTCATGATGTGTATGTGGGCTCTGAAATCGTGTACCGACGCCCGTGGCGTGTGGATCGTCGGATGAACAGCACTCGGATGGGCGTAAGGGGCCTGGAAAGCTCCCTCAAGCGCGCACGGGGCCGCAGGGGCGGTGCGGGCGGCAGGGGCCGTGCAGGGTGGGATGTGCTGAGACCGGAGGCCCTGTGGGGCTCGCGCCGCGTGAAGGGGGGTGCGGGACCTGTGTGATGAACCTGCGATCGGAACAGTCGCATCCGGTTCTACTGCGGCCTTTCCGGCGGCAGTTGAGGGGTGGGACGCAGGTCACCGATCGGTATCGGTCGGTGTGTATAGTCGGGCGCCAGAGGTCCCCTACGTCAAGGAAAGACGAGGTCGCGCGGTGAAGAAGCTTCTCCTGGTCGCACTGGCCGCCATCGGCGGGCTCCTCGTGTACCGCCAGATCCAGGCGGATCGCGCCGAGCAGGACCTGTGGACGGAGGCTACTGACTCCGTGCCCACGGGTTCGTGAACATCGACATCAGTCTCAGAGCAGACCCCGGCCGCGCTCGCGGTCGGGGTTTTGTGTCGCTCGGACGTCTCACCTGCCTTCGCCCGGACATCCATGAACGTCCTGCCCGCACAGGATTCGCCTTGGCGAACGATGTGATTGCCGAGGCAAAGAGCAAGGTCGGGTAGAGGCCGTTTTCAGCCGCTCCTTCCCAGGAACGACGGCACCGGCGGGCACGGCCCGGCAGGATGGGCCCATTCACTCCAGGCTTTCTTCCGGGCGGTTTCCGGGCGGTTCTTCCGAGTGTTTCCGCGGGCTTCGACTCCGGAGCCGCGACTTCGGTCTACGACGAGGGGTGGCGCTTGATGGGGCGGCGCACGGTCCGGTGGCGAACTGCGGCAGCCGTGGGAGCGGCCCTGTGCGCGGCGATCACGGCGGCCGGACCCGCGGCTGCCGACGACGACCCCTCCCCGTACGCGTATGCCGAGGGTGCGAGGACGGTCGAGGGTGCCACCAGCAGCACGGGTGCCCTGCGGCTGTCGGCCGGCGGGACCTACCACAGCTCCATCGGTCCTGGCGGGAAGCTCTACTACCGCCTCGACCTCGGTGCCGCCGCGAACGCGTACGTCTCGGCCACGGCCGTGCCCGACGCCGGAGCCGCGGTCGCCTCCGCGGACGGCATCAGAGTCTCTCTGCAGGACGCCGACGCGCATCGCTGCTCGTACGAGACCGCCCGCTTCGGCCCGACCCGCAGCGCGCATCCCGTCACCGCCTGGGCCTCGCGTGAGATCGGCAGCGACGAGTACATGTGTCAGGAGGCGGGGACGTACTACGTCGTCGTCGAGCGGGTCGGCGTGGGGGTGGGCGCGGGACCGGGAACCGGTACGGGGGCGGGGCCTGGCTCGGCTTCCGGATCGGTGTCGGGCTCACCTGCGGACGGTTCGTCGGCGAAGTGGGGGCTGGAGCTCGGCTTCGTGGCGGAGCCGGCCGTGACGAAGAGCGGTTCGACGAGCGCCCCCGAGAGCTTCGACTCCACACCGCCGGAGGACCTGTCCGGTGACCCTGAGCGCCGGCGCGGCGGGAGCGGCTTCGCGACGGCCAGCCCGGTGGCGCAGGGGGTCTGGCAGGACGAGGCCGGGATCAGGGCCGGGGAGACACTGTTCTACAAGGTGCCCGTCGGCTGGGGACAGCAGCTCCACGTCACCGCCGATCTGGGCAGCACGACGGGCGGCGACGGGTACGTGGGGAACGCGTTCACCATGTCGCTCTACAACCCCGTGCGTGGCTTCGTGGACGACAGGACCGCCGACTACCGGGGCGAACAACGGTCCACCGCCCTCGACCCGCTTCCGCCCGTCGCGTACGAGAACCGTTTCTCCCCGAACGGCGAAGTGAGCGGGATGCGGTTCGCCGGCTGGTACTACCTGGCACTCCATCTCGGGGCCTCGGTCGCGGACCGGTACGGCGAGGAGCCTGTCGGGCTGACCCTGCGGGTGCGGCTGGAGGGCAGGGCCGGGGCCGGGCCGGGATATCTCGGTACCTCCGAGCCACGTGGTGTCTTCGAGGTCACCGCGGAGGACCAGGAGGCCGCGGAGAAGGGAACCGCGGGGGAGACGCTGGAGGGTGCGGGGACCGGTGACGGTGGGGACGACACGGAGACCTCCGCCGACGGGGAGGATTCTGGCGACTCCTCCGGTGGGCAGCGGCGTCTCGCCATGACGGTCGTCGCGGCGGGCGGCATCGGTACGGGAAGTCTGCTGGTGTTCGGACTCGTGGTGTGGACCCTTGTGGCGCGCAGGCGGGCGTCCGCGGACGCGAAGACGAAGACGAAGGCGCCGTCGATGGTGGAGACGGAGGCCGGGCGGACTGACTCGGGCGGGACACCGCGGGGGCGGCACGGGGCGTCCCGGGGACGGTGAGGTGTGCTGGGCCCTCGAACGGTGCCGGTCCGGAGTTGGGGTCAGAGTTGGCCCAGCGCCCAGAACCCCACCGCGAAGCAGGCCAGCGCCAGCAACAGGACCGGGAGAACCACCTTGAGGGGAGGGCCCGTGCGGCGTCGGGGGAGGGCTCTCGATCGTCGTGGAACCTGAGGCGGCCGAGCGGTGTATGAACCAGTAGAGGCGTAAGCGTGCTGCTGCACCGGCGCTGTCGGGCCCTGAGCGAGGCCCAGCGGTGAGTGGGTCTGGGGGGAGGGGACATGCGCGGATTCGACGTACTGGCCTGGGGAGGTCTGTACGGGCGTCGCGCCGGGGGCAGTGGCCTGCTGCTCGGGTTGGTGCTCCGGGTAGCCCGGGTTGTGGCCGCGCTGTTGTTCCGTCTGTCGCGCTGGCGCGTGGGCGGCGAGCACCTGGGGCGGCGGCAGATGGAAACTGCCGGTGTCCGACATCGTGGACGGCCGCGAGGGAGCGGGGTCGCGCTCGGGCCGCGGGGGTACGGGTGTGGGGGGCGGCCCCGGCGATATGTGACCGGTGCGCGGCGAAGGCGCCGAAGATGCTGCGGGCGGAGCGGTCGGGGGCATGGGTGGGGGCGGGTGCGCTATCAGGCCCGTGTGCTGGTGGGGCTGGGGCCCGGAGGGAGCGGACGGGGTGGTGGGTGGTGCGGTGCCTGTTCCTGGCGGGGGTGGCGGCCCCTGGAACGTCGGGTTGTAGGCAGGCGGGTTGTGGGGTGGCGGAGGTGTCGTGTCGGCACCGGATGGTGCGGCACCTCCCATGACCGGTCCTGAGCGCGAGGGCGAGGAGGGCATGGCCGGAGTCGAGGGCGACGACGGAGACGAAGCCGAGGACGAGGGCGCAGACGGGGAGGGAGGTACGGCGGCCGACGGAAAGGAGCCGGGAGCCGAGGAGGCAGGGGAAGTCGAGAGAGACGCAGGGGTCTGTCGGCCGAGCGGGCTGGAAGCAGCGTCCGTGTCCGGGCCGGGAGTCGGCGGGGACATGCCACTGTCCGTCCCCGTGCTGCCGGTGTGCGTGCCCGTTCCGGTCTTGTCCAGACCCGCCGCCCTCTGCAGGGGTCCTTCGGGGGCGAACCCGGACGGCAGTGGGCCGAGTTGGTCGAAGATCTCCACCAGCTCGTCGTCCGGACCAGGTTCGGGGAGGAGCTCGGTGGCGGCAGCGAGGGCCTTTCGGGCGCCCGTGGCGGTGCGGAAGCGGGAGTCGGGGTCGGGCTGCAGCAGCGTGGCGATGACCTGCCACAGCGGCTCGGGGATGCCTCGCGGGGCCTTCGGAGTGCCGTGGGCGGCGAAGTGCTCGATGAGGGCCTTGGAGTCGGGTTTCGCGCCTTCCAGGAGGTACAGGGCGACGAGGCCCACGGCGAAGAGGTCGGCCGGGAAGTCCGGGTCGGCGCCCAGCATCTGCTCGGGAGCGAAGTAACCCGGCGTTCCCACCACGTAGTTGGTCTCGGTCAGACGGGGCTCGCCCAGGCGCATGGCGATGCCGAAGTCGGACAGGCGCAGGCGGGGCCGGGCCGTGCCGGTGGCCTCCAGCAGCACGTTCGCGGGCTTGATGTCACGGTGGATGATGCCCTCGGCGTGTACGGCGGCGAGGCCGGACAGCAGCTGATCGAGCAGGCTGCACACGTAGACGGGCGGGAGGGGGCCGTAGTCGTTGATGAGGTTGACCAGGGAGCCTCCGGCCACCAGGTCCATGGTGAACAGGACCTTGTCGTCGTCGGCGGCCCAGCTGGCGGGCGCGAGCACATGGGGATGGTCGATCCGCACGGCCTGTTCGCGGACGAAGCGCAGCAGGGCGTGCGCGTCGCGCTGTTGCAGGACCTTGGCGGCCACATAGCGGCGGCGGCGGTGGTCCCAGGTGCGCCAGACCGCGCCGACTCCCCCGCGTCCGATCGGGTCGACCAGTTCGTACCGGCCGGCGAAGACCTCACCCATGGCTGTGCGTCGTTCCCCCTTCGGCTCCCCCGTGGCGGTCCGCCGACGGAGGACACGGCGTACCCGCCGCCCTGTGCGGAGCCGGCTCGCACGCGCCCGGCTTCTCCGCAGTTCGATGTCCCGTTTCTGCTTCCTTGTTCCTCGGTCGCCTTCCGCTGTGTCCACCGGCTTGTCCGGAGCCTACGTCCATGTCTCCGGGGCTCAAGAGGGGCCTACAGAACCCTCGTTCCCATCTCGGCCTCGGCCCGGCCGCCGAACCCCCTTCCGGGGACCGGGCCTTGGGCTCAGCTCTGGTGGGACTGGTAGTGCGCCACCGCGTCCGAGGTGCGGCCCGCGCCGTACACCCGGAGGAACTCTGCCAGTTCCGGGTGGGTCGGGGCGAGGGTGTCCGCCGCCTCGATGATGTCGCCCGCGGCCGCCACCGAGCGAAGCAGTGACTGGATCTCACGGACGACCCGCTTGACCGTGGGCGCCCCCGAACTCGTCGTCGACTGCGTGGTGTTGCTGAGCACCGATCCCCCCTGTGACTTCTTGATCTCGTCCATGCGCTCGGTCGCCTCGGCGGCGCTCACGCTGCCGTCCGCGACCTGACCCGCCAGGTCCTGCAGCAGCTGCACCCGCTGGACCACTGCCGGATTGCCGATCTTGGCACGCTGACCGCTCATCAGCTGCGACAGCATCGGTGCGGACAGGCCCAGCACTCCCGCGAGACGGGCCTGGTTGAGCCCCAGGTCCTCGATGAGCCTACGAAAGAGCGCCCCCAGCGGCTCTCCGTACCAGTTCCGCTGCAGCTCCCGGGCTCTTGCGGTCGCTTCCTGCTGTGCGGCGTCCATTGCGTCTCCCCATCGCTTCCCCAAATACCGTGGTTCGCTGTAGCGAACCACGACGAGCATCTTACGGAGAGTGGTCGTTCACGGGGACCCCCAATCTTTTTGCGAGATCCCGGGGGTGACCCGGTACTCTGGTCTGCGAAGCCCCCCGGTGGTCGGTTGTTCCGGGTGGATGCTTCGCCTCCGGGGCCTTAGCTCAGTTGGTAGAGCGCTGTCTTTGCATGGCAGATGTCAGGGGTTCGACTCCCCTAGGCTCCACAGCGGATCGACCGGGCCGGATGTCGTACGACATCCGGCCCGGTCTTTTTCGCGCTCCCGGGGCCGACTCGCAGGTATTGCTTCGGGCGAGGTTCGTCGCGATCGCTACGTGTGCACTTTGCGGAGAAGGGGCCGTTGGAACGGGGCGACGTGCGCAGGCGTATGTCGGTGTGCGCATATGCGAAAACGGTGTGGTGCGTCACACGCGGGAGTGGCGGAATGCGGGCCTCACTCTTTGCAACCGGACCAATACATTCCGGATTGCGCGCGCATGCGAACGGGGCGAGCCCGCTGTTTCACGTGAAACAGCCCGGTGGGGCAGAAGACCAGCAAGTCTTCTGCCCCACCGGGCTGTTGGAGAATGTCCCGCCGAACGGGCCTTCGGGCACGATCGGACCGCAGGAGAAATTTTCGCCGACCGGTCGAGGCCGTGCGAAAAATGACCTGGTGTCGGCCCTCAGCGGTGGTTGTCGCGGTCCGCGGCTTCGTCCTCGGCCTGCTTGGCCTCCACCTCCGGATCGAGGACGGACTGCCCGCTGCCGTCCACGGACGACAGTCGGCCGGAGTCGGAGACCTCGGTGGCGGCGGGCGGCTCGACCAGCCAGTCGGGGTTGGCCTGCTTGTCCCACCACTTCCAGGCGGCGAACGCGCCCCCGGCCAGGACGCCGATCACGGCCAGCCCCTTGACGGCGCGCCCGACCTTCGCGCGGCGCTGCTGCCTGCGGACCAGCCTCTGGATCTGCTGGGGTGAGACCTGCCCACGCAGTGCGGCCAGTGCCGCGACGCTGCGCGCGGTCGCCTCCTCACGAACCGGACCGGCGGCGGCCACGGCCTGCTCGATGCGGGGGCGGGAGTAGTCGGCGGCCTGACGGGCCGCCTTGCGGGTGCGGACGGCGGCCTCATGGGCCGCGTGGTCGACCTTTGGCGGTACATGCGTGCGGGCCTGCTCCAGGCGCGGGACGACAAGGGCGCCGTACTGGACGCGGGCCTGCTCCGCGGCCTGCGACACCTTCGGCGCGATCAGCACGCGTGCCTCGTGCGCGTAGTGCGAGGCCTTGTCCTTGGCCGTGTCGGCGTAGGGCGCCACCACTTCCGCGGCGTGCAGCACGCTGTCCTTTGCCGAGCCGGTCGCGGCGCGCACGCTGTCGATGCGGGTCACGGGATCCTCCTCCTCGGTGGCGTACGTAATTCGACTTTCCACCCTTTTGGGGATCATGCCTCTCGGAGCGATCCGGGGCATGTGCGGGCGGGCATCCGGGTCATGGGCGCCGGCTCCGGCCGATCATCGAGCAGGAGCCGTGCCGAACCGGTCCATGCGATGGTCCGGGCGATGGGGTCCGTGCAATAGAGGATGAATGCGGGACAACGGGAACTTGTCCGCGACAGTGCCGACAATGCCACGGATCGTCGCGAAGCGCGCCGCTACCGCGACTACTCGACCGGTTTTTGCGCGCTCTCCCCGGACGAGAGCGCGGGCGTCGCGGGACGCACGGCGCCGGTCGTGCGAGGATCGGGGGAGTCACAGAGGACAACGGAAGGCAGATCGTGGCAGAGCAGCTGTACGCCACCCTGAAGACCAACCATGGCGACATCGAGGTGCGGCTGCTGCCGAACCACGCGCCCAAGACGGTCCGTAACTTCGTCGAGCTCGCCCAGGGCGAGCGTGAGTGGACCAATCCGGCCACCGGCCAGAAGTCCACGGACAAGCTCTACGACGGCACGGTCTTCCACCGGGTGATCAGTGGATTCATGATCCAGGGCGGTGACCCGCTGGGCAACGGCACCGGCGGTCCCGGCTACCAGTTCGCGGACGAGTTCCACCCGGACCTCGCCTTCGACAAGCCCTACCTGCTGGCCATGGCCAACGCCGGTCCGGGCACCAACGGCTCGCAGTTCTTCATCACCGTCTCCCCGACGGCGTGGCTGACCCGCAAGCACACCATCTTCGGTGAGGTGGTCGACGCGGCCAGCCAGAAGATCGTGGACGCCATCGCCGGCACCCAGACCAACCCGCGCACCGACCGTCCGGTCAACGACGTCGTCATCGAGTCGGTCGTCGTGGAGACCCGCGAGGGCTGACCCCCGTCGGCGTGCGCCGCGAGGGCCGAGGACGCAAGGTTCGCCTCGAGGCCGGAACCGAAAGGTTCACAAGGCCCTGAAGGGAACCAATCGCCCCGCTCATCCGTAGGGATGGGCGGGGCGACGCGCTCCACACACGAGACGGAGGGGACCCGATGGATCAGGTGCCGAGCAGCCCGCAGGACGCGCAGAGCCTGCCCACCTGCTACCGGCACCCGGACCGTGAGACCGGCATCCGCTGCACCCGCTGTGAGCGTCCCATCTGCCCGGAGTGCATGGTGAGCGCCTCCGTGGGCTTCCAGTGCCCCGAATGCGTCCGTGGCGGCTCCGGCACCGGCCACGCCCCCTCCGCCTCCGCCCCGCGCACCCTCGCGGGCGGCACGATCGCCTCCGACCCCCGGCTCCTCACCAAGATCCTGATCGGCGTGAACCTGCTCCTCTTCCTGGTGCAGACGGCCGTGGGCGACACCTTCACCGACCGGTTCGACCTCATCGGGCGTGCGTGGGTCCCGGAACTGGGCACCTCGCTCCAAGGCGTCGCCGAGGGGCAGTGGTACCGGCTGGTGACGTCGATGTTCCTGCACGGCAGCGTCACCCACATCCTGTTCAACATGCTCAGCCTGTGGTGGATCGGCGGACCCCTCGAGGCGGCTCTGGGCCGGGCCCGCTATCTGACCCTCTACTTCGCCTCGGGACTCGCGGGCAGCGCGCTCACCTACCTGCTCGCAGAGCCGAACCAACCGTCGCTCGGTGCGTCCGGCGCCATCTTCGGCCTCTTCGGTGCGACAGGCGTCCTGATGCGCCGCCTCAGGTACGACATGCGTCCGTTGATCATCCTGCTGGTGATCAACCTGATCTTCACCTTCAGTCCGATGTTCAACATCGCCTGGGAAGCCCACGTGGGCGGCCTCGTCGGCGGTGTGCTGATCGGCTACGCGATGGTGCACGCACCCCGCGAGCGGCGGGCACTGATCCAGTACGGCATGTGCGCCCTGGTACTCGCCGCCGTAGTGATCATGACGGTGCTCCGGACGGCACAGCTGACCTGAGGTGATGGCGCACCGTCACCGTTCCGCCGCTCCACCGGCACCGTCCGGGCACTGTTGTCCACAGAACGTGGCGGATCTTGTGCATAGGGTGCGGGTACAGGTGCGCCCCCTGGCGCTCACCTGCGTTGTCGCAGGTCAGGCAGGGGGCGAACGTGCTTGCGGATGCCGGTAGGTCAGTCATACCGGTGTCAACACCCAGTGAGTTATCCACAGATCGTCGTTCTTTTTCCCCACTGTGGAAAACGTCTGTGGATAACTCGGTGGATGGCTCTGGGGAGAGCTACTTCCGCCGGGCGGGGACCGCTACTTCCACTGGGTGGAGACGCCGAATCCCGCGGCGATGAAGCCGAAGCCGACCACGATGTTCCAGTTGCCGAGCGCGTCGATGGGCAACGAGCCGTCGGTCACGTAGAAAACCACGATCCAGGCCAGCCCGATGAGGAACATGGCCAGCATGACCGGAGCCACCCAGCCCCGGCTGTTCAGCTTGATGTTCGTGGCCTGCTTGGACGGCGGCGGCGTGTAGTCGGCCTTCTTGCGGATACGTGACTTCGGCACGAGGGTCTCTCCTGTCGATGCGCTGCGTGGCCGCGCAGGGAACTGTGGCGGGCTCCGGGGCAGAGTACAAGGGGACACTGAATGCTCCCCCGGGCGTCCGTTAGCGTAGTGCTTCCGTGGCGCCTAAGGAGATAAGGGTACGTTGAGCAATTCGGCCGACTCCCCCGAGGCCGGTTCCGGCACCTCCCCGGAGGCCGGGTCCGGTGGCTCCGGGACGGGCTCCGCCCCCGCCGACCGGAGCGACGACAGCTCGTCCCGCGGAGGGATCCGCCCCGTGCGGGTGCTCACCGTGGGCGTCTTCGCCCTTGCCGGGCTGATCTTCTTCACCAGCTTCGACACCGCCAAGGGCACCAACATCCGTACGGACGCCTCGTTGCTGAAGCTCTCCGACCTGATCCAGGAGCGCAGTCACAAGAACGGGCAGCTCGACGAGACCAATGCGGTGCTCAGGGACGACGTCGAGGCGCTGGCGGAGCGGGACGACGGCAGCACCGAGGCCGAGGACGCCCGGCTCAAGGCCCTGGAGAAGAACGCCGGCACCCAGAAGCTGAAGGGCGAGGCCCTCACGGTCACCCTGAACGACGCCCCGCCCGACGCCACCGCCAAGCTCCCCGGTTACCCCGAGCCGCAGCCCGACTATCTGGTCATCCACCAGCAGGACCTGCAGGCCGTGGTGAACGCCCTGTGGCTCGGTGGCGCCGAGGGCATCAAGGTCATGGACCAGCGCCTGATCTCCACCAGCGCCGTCCGCTGCGTCGGCAACACCTTGATCCTCCAGGGCCGCGTCTACTCACCGCCGTACAAGATCCAGGCGGTCGGTGACCCGGAGAAGCTGCGGAAGGCGCTCGCCGCGAGCGAGGCGATCCAGAACTACATGGTGTACGTCAACGTCTACGGACTGGGCTGGAAAGTCACCGAGGACGGGCCGGTGACTCTGCCCGGGTACTCGGGCACAGTGGATCTGAAGTACGCGAAGCCCGTGGAGTGACTGGCAGCCGGGGGACCCGTGTCGGTGCGCGTGATCGTGAGGACCGTCAGCGAACTCTGCATCACCGTGGGCACCCTGATCGTGCTGTTCGTCGTCTACGTGCTGTTCTGGACGGGCGTGAAGGCCGACACCGACATGGACCACCAGGTCGATCTGCTCCAGGACCGGTGGGCGAGGCAGTCGGCGGGGCCGGCGTCCGGCCCGGGTGTCTCGGCGGCTCCGGAGCGACCCGCCCCGTACCGGGATGCCGAGCCTTTCTCGCTCATGTACATTCCCCGCCTCGGTTCCACGTGGAGCAAGCCCGTCCTGGAGGGTACGAAGACGGACACACTCAAAAAAGGTCTCGGGCACTACGCGAACACCACGCAGCTGGGGCAGAAGGGGAACTTCGCGGTCGCCGGCCATCGCCGCACCTACGGTGATCCCTTCAAAGATTTTCCCAAGCTGCGCCCCGGCGACGCGGTCGTGCTGTCCGACGGTGCTGACTGGTTCACGTACGTCATCGACAAGGGTCCCTATCGGACATTGCCCACGGATGTCCAGGTCATCGACCCCGTGCCGAGGAAATCCGGGTACACGCGCGCGGGGCGCTATCTGACCCTGACGACGTGCGACCCGGAGTGGGGACACAGCCATCGGCTCGTCGTCTGGGGCCACCTGGAATCCACACAGCCCGTGGAGTCAGGGAAACCGGAGGCACTACGCCGTTAGTCTGGTGGCGGTACGGCGTGATTCCGGTGCCGTGGTGTGAAGGAAGGGACGGCATGTACGGCTGGATCTGGCGGCATCTGCCGGGCAACGCGTGGCTGAAGGCCCTGATCTCCCTCGTGCTGACCCTGGCCGTCGTCTATGTCCTCTTCCAGTACGTCTTTCCCTGGGCGGAGCCCCTGCTCCCCTTCAACGATGTGACGGTGAACGACCAGTGAGTGCCGCCCGACCCGCCCGGGTCCTCGTCGTCGACAACTACGACAGCTTTGTCTTCAACCTGGTCCAGTACCTCTACCAGCTGGGCGCGGAGTGCGAGGTGCTGCGCAACGACGAGGTGGCGACCGCCCACGCCCAGGACGGCTTCGACGGCGTGCTCCTGTCCCCAGGACCGGGCACTCCCGAGGAGGCCGGCGTCTGCGTCGACATGGTCCGCCACTGCGCGGCGACCGGCGTCCCGGTCTTCGGCGTCTGCCTCGGCATGCAGTCCATGCAGGTGGCCTACGGAGGCGTCGTGAACCGTGCTCCCGAACTGCTGCACGGCAAGACCTCGCTGGTGGAGCACGAGGGCGAGGGCGTCTTCGCGGGCCTGCCCACCCCCTTCACGGCGACCCGTTACCACTCCCTGGCCGCCGAGCCGACGACCGTACCGGCCGAGCTGCGGGTCACGGCGCGTACCCACGACGGGATCATCATGGGCCTCAGGCACCGGGAACTGCCCGTCGAGGGCGTGCAGTTCCACCCCGAGTCGGTGCTCACCGAGCACGGCCACCGCATGCTCGCCAACTGGCTGGCGGAGTGCGGCGACCAAGCGGCCGTGGCGAGGTCGACGGGGCTCGCCCCCGTGGTGGGCAGGGCCACGGCGTGACGGCACTGCGCCCCGAGCGCGAGAGTGCCCCCTACGGCGGCGAGGCCGCGTACGGGGGCGCCGAGTCGTTCGAGGCGGAGGCCTTCGAGCCCGGGGTGTCCTCCCGCGACACGGCCGAGCCCCAGCAGTGGGCTGTCCCGCAGGCATTTCCCTATGCCCAGGGCGACTGGTACGGGCAGCAGCCGTACCCCGAGTCGTCGTTCGGGGCCTACGAGAACTACGAGCAGCGTCCCCAGCCCTCGTACGAGGGTCGTCCCCAGACCCCGTACGACGGCGCGTACGACACCTACGCGGCGACGAGCGTCCAGGGGGGCCTGCCGGCGGACACCGCACAGGAGCACCCTCCGATCGACGAGGAGACCGTCGCGCTCAGGGTGGAGGAGGCGCGGCGGATCGCGGCGACGGCCGAGTCCATACCTCCCTCCGCCGTCACAGCGGGCCGTGCGGCCCGCCGTAAGGCCGCCAGACGGCACGGGAGGCGCGGAGGCTCCCCGGCCGCCCCCGCGGCCTCCAGAGCCGCTCAGGGGCCCGATCAGCCCTTAGGTGTGGCCCCGCGGGCGTCGGCACCGCTGTCTCGCATCGAGGCGCGCCGGGCGGCGCGGGCGCAGAAGCCCAGTGTGGGGGTGATCGCGAGCCGCGTGATCGGTGAGGTGTTCATCACCACCGGTGTGGTGATGCTGCTGTTCGTCACGTACCAGCTGTGGTGGTCGAACATCCGGGCCCACCAGCAGGCGGGCAGGGAGGCGACGAGCCTTCAGGAGGAGTGGAAGAGCGGGAAGCGCGCGCCGGGAGCGTTCGAGCCGGGGCAGGGCTTCGCCATCCTGCACATTCCGAAGCTGGACGTCGTCGTGCCGATCGCCGAGGGCATCAGCAAGTCGAAGGTCCTGGACCGCGGGATGGTCGGCCACTACGACGCGAACAGCATCAAGACGGCCATGCCCGAGGACAAGACCGGCAACTTCGGCGTCGCCGGCCACCGCAACACCCATGGTGAACCGTTCCGCTACATCAACCGGCTGAAGCCGGGCGACCCGATCGTCGTGGAGACGCAGGACACGTACTACGTCTACGACATGTCCTCCATCCTGCCGGTGACACCACCGTCGAACGTGAGCGTGCTCAATGCCGTGCCCCCGGGCTCCGGCTTCACGAAGCCCGGCCGCTACATCACGCTGACCACGTGCACGCCGGAGTTCACGAGCAAGTACCGCATGATCGTGTGGGGCAAGATGGTGGAGGAACGGCCGCGCAGCAAGGGGAAGCCCGACGCGCTCGTCCAGTAGGGGCTCGACCGAGGGCGGAAGAAGAACTGTGGCAGTGACCACCGACGACACCGAAGAGAAGACGAGCGACACCGGAGAGAAGACGAGCGCGCCCGAGGTCGCTCCGCGCCGCCGCCGAATGAGCCGGCTCGCCATGGCGGTCAGTGTCTTCGGTGAGCTCCTCATCACGGCGGGCCTGGTGCTCGGACTGTTCGTCGTCTACTCGCTGTGGTGGACGAACGTCCTCGCCGACCGTGAGGCGGACAAGGAAGCGAGCAAGGTCCGCGACAACTGGGCCGCCGACAGCGGTCCGGGCGCCCTCGACACCAAGGACGGCATCGGCTTCCTGCACGTCCCCGCCATGAACAACGGCGAGGTCCTGGTGAAGAAGGGCACCTCCGCCAAGATCCTCAACGGTGGTGTCGCCGGCTACTACACCAAACCGGTGAAGGCGACCCTTCCCGGCTCGGACAAGGACGGCAACTTCACCCTTGCCGCCCACCGGGACGGCCACGGCGCGAAGTTCCACAACATCGACAAGCTCGGCAAGGGCGACTCGATCGTCTTCGAGACCCGCGACAACTGGTACGTCTACAAGGTCTACGACACCCTCACCGAGACGACGAAGTACAACGTCAAGGTGCTGTCGGACATCCCCAGGGAGTCCGGCAGGAAGAAGGCCGGCAAGTACATCACCCTCACCACCTGCACACCCGTCTACACGTCCCGGTACCGGTACATCGTCTGGGGCGAGCTGGAGCGCGTGGAGCGGGTGAACGCGGAGCGCACGCTGCCAAAGGAGCTTCGGTAGCCGCCCCGCCTACTGGCCTCTCGGGAGGATGTTTCACGTGAAACGCCCGGTTTCACGTGAAACATCGCCTCCATGACGAAGGAGTCCCGGCCCCCTCTCAGGGGCCGGGACTCCTTCGTTGCGGGAACCGGCGGCGCTATCCGAAGAAGCCGCCGCCGTCGCCCCCGCCATTGTTGTTGTTCCCGTTGTTCCCGCCGAAGCCGACCGACGCCAGGGTGATCGTCGTCTGGGTCGGGTCGGCGTCGTTGCCGCCGTCCGGGTCCTGGTCGGTGACCAGCGCGGTGTCGCTCTGGTCGCTGCCGTTCGCGAACTGGATGTTGGTGAAGCCGGCTGCCTGCAGGATCTGCTTGGCTTGGCCCACGGTCCGTCCCACGACGTTCGGGACCTTGGCCTCCGGGTTCTCCTCCTCGGCCTTCTTGCCGATCTGGATCGTGACCGTGTCGCCCTTGTTCAGCTCGGAACCCGCCTCGGGGCTGGTCGCGACGACCTTGCCGACGAGACCGTCGTCATCGGTCTCGACCTCGGTGCAGGTGCCGACGAGGTTGTTGGCCGCCATCTGGTTCTTGGCGGCGTCACAGCTCTGCCGGGCCACGTCCGGGACGACTTCCTTGTCGGGGGCCTTGGCCACCGTCAGCGTGACCGTGGACCCCTTCTCGATCTTGCCGCCGTCCGGGTCCTGCTTGATGACGATGCCTGCCGTGCGGTCGGACTCCTCGGTCTCCTTCTCGACCTTGAAGCCCTTGTCCTCGAGTTCGGCCTTGGCCTCAGCGAACTTGACGCCCTTGAGGTCGGGGACCGTGACCTTCGGAGCACCCGTCGAGATCGTCAGGGCGATGGTGTCGCCCTTCTTGACCTTAATGTCGGCCTTCGGTGTCTGCTCGCAGACGTTTCCGGTCTTCTCCTTCTCGCACTCGGCCTTGGTGACCGTCACGTTGAGGTCGACGTTCTCGGCCGACGCTCTCGCCTCTGCCTCCGTCTGGCCCACGAAGTTCGGCGTCTTGAGGGTGTCGTTGTCCGCGTCGTTCCCGGAGAACATCCACTGCCCGATGAGGACCGCGCCGATCAGCACCAGCACACCCGCGACCACCAGGAGGATCGTCGAGGTGTTGTTCTTCTTCTGCTGGCGGCGGCGGCCCTGGCGGTCGTCGTAACCGCCGTAGCCGTCGTCCGGGCCCACCGGGGGCAGCATGGTCGTGGCACCCGCGTCGGGGCGCAGAGCGGTGGTCGGCTGGTCGTCGGGGTAGCCGCCGTAGCCGACCGAGCCCATCGCCGCCGTGGCCGCGACGGGCTGGCCGTCGAGGCAGGCCTCGATGTCGGCGCGCATCTCGTCGGCGGACTGGTAGCGGTAGTCCGGGTCCTTGACCAGGGCACGCAGGACGATGGCGTCCATCTCCGGCGTGATCTCCGGGTCGAAGACGCTCGGCGGCTGGGGCTCCTCCCGCACGTGCTGATAGGCGACCGCCACGGGGGAGTCGCCGATGAACGGCGGGCGGACCGTCAGCAGCTCGTAGAGCAGACAGCCCGTCGAGTACAGGTCGGAACGGGCGTCCACCTGCTCGCCCTTGGCCTGCTCCGGGGAGAGGTACTGGGCGGTGCCGATGACAGCGGACGTCTGTGTCATCGTCATGCCGGAGTCGCCCATGGCGCGGGCGATGCCGAAGTCCATGACCTTGACCTGGCCGTTGCGCGTCAGCATGACGTTGGCCGGCTTGATGTCGCGGTGGACGATCTGGTTGCGGTGGGCGTACTCCAGGCCCTGCAGGATGCCGATGGTCATTTCCATGGCCCGCTCCGGCAGCAGCTTGCGGCCGCTGTGGAGAAGCTCACGGAGGGTGGAACCCTCGACGTACTCCATGACGATGTACGGGATCGAGACCCCGTCGATGTAGTCCTCGCCCGTGTCGTAGACCGCCACGATCGCGGGGTGGTTGAGCGAGGCGGCCGACTGGGCCTCCCGGCGGAACCTGGCCTGGAAGGTGGGGTCGCGCGCGAGGTCCGCTCGCAGCGTCTTCACCGCCACGGTGCGGCCGAGGCGGGTGTCCATCGCGAGGTAGACCTCCGCCATGCCACCACGGCCGAGCACCTGGCCCAGCTCGTACCGGCCGCCGAGGCGACGCGGCTCTTCCATAGCTTCCTACCAGCCCTCTCCGTCGGATCCCGACCGCACCGATGTGTGGTCCGGCGGCTGTGCTCCGGGCATACGGTACCCGGCGCGCCTTCTGTGACCTGGCCAACCGCGTCACCCGATACAGGACCGGTATCGCAACGTGCACCGATGTGAAGGTGACGTGAGCGGGGTCACTTCTTGCTGTTGATCACTGCCTGCATCACGCTCTTCGCGATCGGGGCGGCGACACCGCCACCGGAGATGTCCCCGCGGTTGGCCGCACCGTCCTCGACGACCACGGCCACGGCGACCGGCGAGCTGCCGTCGCTGAGCTTGGCGTAGGAGATGAACCAGGCGTACGGCTTCTCCTTGTTGTTCACGCCGTGCTGCGCGGTTCCGGTCTTGCCGCCGACGGTGACGTCGCCGCCGATCTTCGCCCTGCCGCCCGTCCCCTGGGGGTCGTTGACGACGGTCTCCATCATGTCCTGGAGCTTCTGGGCGGTCTCCGAGGACATCGGCTGGGACAGCGTCTCGGGGTCGTGTGTCTCGATGACGTCGAGGTTCGAGGCGCGCAGCTGGTCGACCATGTACGGCTTCATCAGCTCGCCGTCGTTGGCGACGGCGGAGGCGACCATCGCCATCTGCAGTGGGGTGGCGCGGTTGGAGGCCTGCCCGATGCCGGCCATCGCGTTCTGCGGATCGTTGTCCTCGGGGTAGACGCTCTCGGCGGCGCGCACCGGGACGTCCAGCTCGGCCTCGTTGAAGCCGAACTTCGCGGCCTGCGCCCGCATCCCCTCGTTGCCGACGCTGTGCGACATCTTCGCGAAGACGGTGTTGCAGGAGACCATCAGCGCGTAGCGCAGGGTGGCGTTCTTGCAGACGCCGTGTTCGTTGGTGAGCTTGTTGGACGACTCCGGCAGCGGGTACGGGTCGGGGGTCTTCGTCTTCTCGTCGATGCCGGAGACGATGCCGCTCTCCAGCGCCGCTGCGGCCGTGACCACCTTGAACGTGGATCCCGGCGGGTAGGTCTCGCGCAGCGCGCGGTTCAGCATCGGCTTGTCGGAGTCCTTCTCCAGCTTCGAGAAGGTCTGGCTGTCCTTGTTGCTGATGCCGGCGAAGGTTGACGGGTCGTACGACGGTGTCGAGGCCAGGGCGAGGATCGCGCCGGTCTTGGGGTCGAGCGCGACCACGGCGCCCTTCTTGTCACCGAGACCCTCGAAGGCCGCCTTCTGCGCGGCGGCGTTGAGGGTGGTGACGACGCTGCCGCCTTCCTTCTTCTTGCCGGTGATCATGTCCAGCGTGTTCCGGAAGAAGAGCCGGTCGTCGTTGCCGGTGAGGATGCCGTCCTCAAGGGCCTCCAACTGGGTGGCGCCGATGATTTGGGAGGAGTAGCCGGTGACCGGCGCCCACATCTCGCCGTTCTTCCAGGTGCGCTTGTACTTGTAGTCGAGGCCCTTGGAAGCCGCGGACCCGGTGATGGCCTTGCCGTCGACGATGATGTTGCCACGAGGCATGGCGTAGCGCTCGATGGCGACGCGCCGGTTGTCCTTGTCGGTGGCGAGGGAATCGGCCTGGACGTACTGGAGCCAGTTGGTGCGGATGAGTAGGGCGAGGACCAAGAGCCCGCAGAAGATCGCGATACGGCGCAGGGGTTTGTTCATGACGGGCGGACCACCTGGGTCATCTCGGCGTCGGGGTTGGGAGCGGGGGCGGGCGCGGGCCGACGAGCGGTGTCGCTGATTCTGAGCAGAATGCCGATGAGCGCCCAGTTGGCGATGACGGAGGAACCGCCGTACGCCAGGAAGGGCATCGTCATACCGGTCAGGGGAATGAGCCCCATCACGCCGCCAGCGACGACGAAGACCTGGAGGGCGAACGCGCCGGACAGTCCGACGGCGAGCAGCTTGCCGAACGGGTCACGGGCGGCGAGCGCCGTGCGGATACCGCGCTCCACGATCAGGCCGTAGATCAGCAGGATCGCCATCACGCCGGCCAGGCCCAGCTCCTCACCGAAGGTGGCGAGGATGAAGTCGGAGTTGGCTGCGAACCGGATGAGTTCGGAGTGACCCTGGCCCAAGCCGGTGCCGAGGGTGCCGCCGGAGCCGAACGCCCACAGGGCCTCCATGGACTGCGCGGAGTGGCCGGCCACAGTCTTGGAGAGTTCCCACTCGCCCATGGGGTCCAGCCAGGCCTGGACGCGCTGCTGCACATGGATCTCGAACGAGGCCACGCCGACGGCGCCGGCCGCGGACATCAGCAGACCGAAGACGATCCAGCTGGTCCGCTCAGTGGCGACGTACAGCATGATCACGAACATGCCGAAGAACAGCAGCGAGGTACCGAGGTCGGTCTCGAAGACCAGGATGAGGATCGAGATCGCCCAGACGACGATGATCGGGCCGAGGTCGCGGCCGCGAGGCAGGTACAGGCCCATGAAGCGGCGGCTGGCCAGCGCGAGCGCGTCGCGCTTCACCATCAGGTAGCCGGCGAAGAAGATCGCCAGCACGATCTTGGCGAACTCGCCGGGCTGGATGGTGAAACTGCCGACCTGGATCCAGATCTTGGCGCCGTAGGTGATCTCGGCGCCGAGGCCCGGAACCAGGGGGAGCAGCAGCAGGACCAGGGCACCGGCCATGGAGATGTACGTGTAGCGCTGGAGGGTGCGGTGGTCCTTGAGGAAGATCAGTACAGCGATGAGAAGAGCGATGCCCATTGCTGTGTAGACCAGCTGATTGGTCGCCTTGCCGCCGGCCTGTCCGATCTGCTGGAGCAGTCTCGACTGGTCCAGTCGCCAGATCGCCACCAGCCCCAGCCCGTTCAGCAGTGTGGCCAACGGCAGCATCAGCGGGTCCGCATATGGCGCGAACTTGCGTACGACGAGGTGGCCGATGCCTGCCAGCACGCCGAGGCCGATGCCGTACGCGGCCAGGCCGGTCGGGATCTCGTCGTTCAGGGCGAGACCCACGTTGACGTAGGCGAACACCGGGATGACGACCGCGAACGCCAGCAGGGCCAGCTCGGTGTTGCGTCGGCTCGGGGTGCCGATCGCGCCGATCGTGGACGTGTGCTGCGTCGACGGGTTGGTAGTACTGCTCATCGTGTGACTGGGCCCCTCGCGGCTTGCCTACTGCTCACCGCACCGTGAGACCAGCTCCTGCTCCTGCTCCGAGAGGCTGGGGCCGGTCGACGGTGTGGGTGCGGTCTGGGTCGGGGTCGGGGACGTCGACTCTGTCGGCGTCGGGGTCGGTGTGGCCTTGGACGTGAGGGAGGTCTTCGTGGTTCCCGTGACCCCGCCGGCCTCGCCCTCGCCGGTCTTGGCGTTGTTGTCCGCCGCCTCGCGGCGCTCGGCGTTCTTCTTGCACGCCGACGCCTGGGTCGACAGTTCCGTGATCTTCTTCTCGGCGTCGCCCAGACCGCCCTCGGCGATCGTGGCCTCGACCAGCTTCTGCTGGTAAGGCGGGAGGTACTTGAGTTCGATCTCGGGGTGGTCCTTCTGCACCTTCGAGAGCGAGATCCAGGCCAGGTCCTGGCTGATGCCTCGGTACAGCGCCACGTGATCGTCGTTGGCGCCGACGTAGTACTGCGTCTGGGTCCAGCGGTAACCGCCGTACAGACCCCCGCCCACCACGGCGAGGGCGAGGACACCGATGAAGGATCTCTTCAGCCACCTGCGCTTCTTGCGGGGCTTGACGAAGTCGTCGTCCGAGTAGTCGTCGAAGGAGCCCGCGGCCGGCATGTACCCGGTGGCGTCGCCCGAGCCGGGCGGGCCGAACTCGCCGCCGCCCTGTCCGTGTCCCTGGCGGCCGAGACCGGAGGCGCGGCCGGCCGGGGTCTGCATGATGCCGTTGTCCTGCAGGTGGAGCTGGTTCTCGGCGACCGCGCCGACCACGACCGGGGTGTCGGAGAGCTGCCCCGCGAGGGTGTCTCCGGTGTCGAGGTCGAGGACGTCGGCGATGATGACCGTGATGTTGTCCGGGCCGCCCCCGCGCAGCGCGAGCTGGATCAGCTCCTGCACGGTCTCCTGCGGGCCCTGGTAGCTGGCGAGGGTGTCCTCCATCGTCTGGTGGGACACGACGCCGGACAGTCCGTCGGAGCAGATCAGGTACCGGTCGCCGGCGCGGACCTCGCGGATGGAGAGGTCGGGCTCGACGTGGTCGCCGCTGCCCAGCGCGCGCATCAACAGGGAGCGCTGCGGGTGGGTGGTGGCCTCCTCCTCGGTGATGCGGCCCTCGTCGACCAGACGCTGCACCCAGGTGTGGTCCTGGGTGATCTGGGTGAGGACGCCGTCCCTGAGGAGGTACGCGCGGGAGTCGCCGACATGCACGAGGCCGAGACGCTGCCCGGTCCACAGCAGGGCGGTGAGCGTGGTGCCCATGCCCTCCAGCTGGGGGTCCTCCTCGACCATGGCGCGCAGCTGGTCGTTGGCGCGCTGAACGGCGGTGCCGAGCGAGGTGAGGATGTCGGAGCCGGGGACGTCGTCGTCGAGCGTGACGAGGGTGGAGATCACCTCGGAGGAGGCGACCTCGCCGGCCGCCTGGCCGCCCATGCCGTCGGCGATCGCGAGCAGCCGGGGACCGGCGTAGCCCGAGTCCTCGTTGCCCTCGCGGATCATGCCTTTGTGCGATCCGGCGGCGAAGCGCAGTGACAGACTCATGCGCACCTCGCCCGTCGGCTCCGGGTACATCCGCACGGTGCCCACCCTCCGGTCGGGAGCGCGCCGGGGCCCCTGGTGGGGGACTCCGCTGCGTGCTCGCTCCGCTCGCGCCTATTCATGATGTAGCACTACTTCCGCAGCTCGATGACGGTCTTGCCGATGCGGATCGGCGCGCCGAGCGGAATCGGCGTGGGAGTCGTCAGTCGGTTCCGGTCGAGATACGTGCCGTTGGTGGACCCCAGGTCCTCGACGATCCACTGGCCGTCGCGGTCCGGGTAGATCCGGGCGTGCCGGCTGGAGGCGTAGTCGTCGTCCAGCACGATCGTGGAGTCGTGCGCGCGGCCCAGGGTGATGGTCTGGCCCTGCAGCGCCACGGTGGTGCCCGTCAGCGTGCCCTCGCTGACGACGAGTTTGGTCGGGGCGTTGCGCCCTCGGCGGCCGCCGCCGGTGGCGGGCGCGGGCTGCTGGCCGCGCTGCTGCGGTGGCGCGGCCTGGCGGGCGGCCGCCTGCGGCCGCTCCCGGCGCGACCCCCGCTGGGTGACGCGCGTACCGAAAAGGTCGCTGCGGATGACCTGCACGGCCACGATCACGAACAGCCACAGTACGGCCAGGAAACCCAGCCGCATGACCGTGAGGGTCAGCTCTGACATTGCCCCCGCTTCACCCTTCGGCTTGCCGGTAAATGATGGTGCTGCTGCCCACGACGATCCGCGAGCCGTCGCGGAGCGTAGCGCGGGTGGTGTGCTGCCCGTCCACCACGATGCCGTTGGTGGATCCGAGATCCTGGATCGTCGAGGGCGTTCCGGTCCGGATCTCGCAGTGCCGGCGGGAGACGCCGGGGTCGTCGATCCGCACGTCGGCTTCGGTGCTGCGTCCCAGCACCAGCGTCGGGCGCGAGATCTGATGGCGGGTGCCGTTGACCTCGATCCAGTAGCGCGTGCGCCCGCCGGCCGCAGGAGCGCCGGGCGGTCGCTGGCCGAGCGGGGCGGCGCCGGGGCGGCCACCGCCCGGTGGCGACGCCGGCATGGGCGGAGCGCCCGCGGGTGCCGCGGTGGGCGGGTAGCCGTAACCACCGGGGCGGCCGGCGGCCGGGCTCGCCGGGGCGCCCGAGGGCGCCTGCTGGTCCGTGGATCCGGCGAGCGTACGACTGCGTACCCGGTAGAGACCGGTGTCGAGATCGTCGGCCTTCTCCAGATGGACCTTGATGGGGCCCATGAAGGTGTAGCGCTGCTGCTTCGCGTAGTCGCGCACCATGCCGGCGAGCTCGTCGCCGAGCTGGCCGGAGTAGGGGCTGAGGCGCTCGAAGTCGGGCGTGCTCAGCTCCACGATGAAGTCGTTGGGGACGACCGTACGGTCGCGGTTCCAGATGGTCGCGTTGTTGTCGCACTCCCGCTGGAGCGCTCCCGCGATCTCCACGGGCTGGACCTCGGACTTGAACACCTTGGCGAAGGTGCCGTTGACCAGACCTTCGAGACGTTGCTCGAACTTCTTCAGGACTCCCATGGGGCACCTCCTCCGTCGTCACCGCTCTGCGTACCGTGTCGGTACTGCTTACTGATCGTATCCACGCGCCGGGAAATCGGCTGGTTCCCCCGGTCGGCCCGGTCGACCGGTGTCATCCGGTGTCGGAGCCCACTGAGGTCCCCCTGCCGGATTCCCGCCGGAGCTCCTCTTCGAACTACCTCGTCCGAACTCTGCCAAGGATCGTAGAGGCGGTGCGAGACCAGTGTCCCGCACCGGACTGTGCGCCCCGTCCCTCTCCGGTGGAGATGGCCGGGACCGGTACGAGGTTGATACGTGAACCGGCACGCCTTGATACGTGACCCGAGGGGCTGTGTGTTCGGTCCGTGCTGGTCGTTCCCGTCGCGTCACCGCGCAGCGGGCCGGCCGTGAACAAGTGATGTGAAGCCACCCTCCCCAGCGTGCTAATCTTCTGCATGTCGGAAGGCGCCGACGCCGCAAGGAACAGGGCCTGATGACACACCCAATGCGCGGGTGGCGGAATAGGCAGACGCGCTGGATTCAGGTTCCAGTGCCCGCAAGGGCGTGGGGGTTCAACTCCCCCCTCGCGCACAGCGAAGCGGTCCCATCGTAGTCACGATGGGACCGCTTCTTTTTTGTGCGCTCGCGACCAGCTCGGCGGTGCCGGATGCATCGAGAGGCGGGCTCTGAAGTGTGAGGAGTGTCTCAGAGGGCGGGCAAGGGCTTTCGGCTTTCGGGCGCGCGGAACGTCATGGGGGCGTGCCGCGCCCCGTGCGCGCGGTGCGGGTGGCGCCCGGGTCAGCGTCAGGTGAATCGTTGTACGTGGGGACATGGGCGATGTTTCACGTGAAACGGCGCTGAGTGACTGAGGGGCGGCGGCTCCGTCCGGGCGGCGAATGCGCGAAACCTGTGAGAACCGTTGACGCCTGTCCGCCTCCTCTCTATCTTCTGGTCGGCAATTCGCACGGCGTTCGTATTTTCGAACAGACTGCTCGATTCGCCGAGTCGCCCCCACACCTGCAAGAGACGAGGCGCACATGGCTCCGCCGCTCTCCCGACGTTTCCTCCTCCAGTCCGTGCTGCTCACGGTGGCCGCGCCCGGAGTCTCCGTCGCGGCGGGGAGCGGCCGCGCGGTCGCCGCCACCGTCCCGACGCCTCCCGCCTGGTCGGTCCGCCCGTTCGAACTGAAGGACGTGACGCTCGGCCAGGGCCTGTTCGCCGAGAAGCGCCGGCTGATGCTCGACCACGGCCGTGGCTACGACGTCGACCGTCTGCTGCAGGTCTTCCGGGCGAACGCGGGCCTGTCCACCAAGGGCGCGGTCGCGCCCGGCGGCTGGGAGGGACTGGACGGCGAGGCCAACGGCAACCTCCGCGGCCACTACACCGGGCACTTCCTGACGATGCTCGCCCAGGCCTACGCCAGCACCAAGGACACGGTCTACTCCGACCGGATCCGCTACATGATCGGAGCCCTGGCCGAGGTGCGCGAGGCGCTGCGCACCGGCCCGCGCATGCTCGCCGTGCCCGGACAATTCGGTACCGCGCAGGAGAACGTCCGGGGCTCCTACCAGTACGTCGACCTGCCGAACAACGTGCTCGGCGGTGCCTCCGCGATCACCTTGTCGGCCTGGGTCAAGCCCACGCACCACGCCGACTGGGCGCGGATCTTCGACTTCGGCGACAACACCACCCGTTATCTGTACCTGGCGGCGCGCAACGCGAGCGGTGTCCCCCGCTTCGCCATCACCACCAACGGGCCCGGCGGGGAACAGGGGCTCAACGGCACCGCCGCCCTGCCGCTCGACCGGTGGAGCCATCTCGCGGTGACGATCGGAGGCGGCACCGGCACGCTCTACGTCAACGGCACGGCCGTCACGCGGAACACCGCGATGTCCCTCACCCCGGCGGCCCTCGGCACCCTGGCGAACAACTGGCTCGGCCGGTCCAACTTCCGGACCGATCCCGTCTTCGCGGGGGCGTTCGACGAATTCAACGTCTGGTCACGGGCGCTGACGGCCGCCGAGATCACCTCGCTCCAGGGCGGTCGAGCCGCGGACTCGTCGGCGGGGCGGGGCGACCTGGCCTCGTACGACTTCTTCGAGACCGGCGGGGGCACCTTCGCGGACGGTTCCGGGCGGGGCCTGACCGCCACCCTGCGCCGCACCTGGGGCGCGCCGAGCCATGACGGCTTCCTGGCTGCGTACCCGGAGACGCAGTTCATCGAGCTGGAGTCGATGACCAGCGGCGACTACACGCGTGTGTGGGCGCCGTACTACACCGCGCACAAGATCCTGCGCGGCCTGCTCGACGCGTATCTCCATGTCGACGACGCGCGGGCGCTCGACCTGGCGTCGGGCCTGTGCGACTGGATGTACTCCAGGCTGTCGAAACTGCCGGACGCCACCCTGCAGCGGATGTGGGGCATCTTTTCCAGCGGGGAGTACGGGGGCCTGGTCGAGGCGATCGTCGACCTGTACGCGATCACCGGCAAGGCGGACCATCTGGCCCTGGCCAAGCTGTTCGACCTGGACAAGCTCATCGACGCCTGTGCCGCGAACACGGACACGCTCGACGGTCTGCACGCCAACCAGCACATCCCGATCTTCACCGGACTCGTCCGGCTCCACGACGTCACGGGCGAGGCGCGGTATCTGAGCGCCGCGAAGAACTTCTGGGGCATGGTGATCCCCCAGCGGATGTACGGGATCGGCGGCACCAGCACGGCCGAGTTCTGGAAGGCGCGCGGGGCCGTCGCGGGGACGATCAGCGACACCAACGCCGAGACCTGCTGCGCGTACAACCTGCTCAAGCTGAGCCGGATCCTGTTCTTCCACGAGCAGGACCCCAGGTACATGGACTACTACGAGCGGGCCCTGCTCAACCAGGTCCTCGGGTCCAAGCAGGACAAGGCCGACGCTGAGAAGCCCCTGGTCACGTACTTCATCGGGCTGAAGCCCGGACACGTGCGCGACTACACCCCCAAGCAGGGCACCACCTGCTGCGAGGGCACGGGCATGGAGAGCGCCACCAAGTACCAGGACTCGGTGTACTTCGCCCGGGCCGACGGGAGTGCGCTGTACGTCAACCTGTACAGCGCCGCGACGCTGGACTGGTCCGCGAAGGGGGTGACGATCGCCCAGAGCACCGACTACCCCCGGGAACAGGGCACCACGATCACCGTCGGAGGCGGCGGCGCGGCCTTCGCGATGCGGCTGCGGGTGCCGTCCTGGGCGGGTGCCGGCTTCCGGGTGACCGTCAACGGCAGTGCGGTGGGCGGCACTCCGGACCCGGGGAGCTACTTCACGATCCCCTCCCGCACCTGGAGCGACGGGGATGTCGTGCGGGTGTCGATCCCGTTCCGTCTGCGGACGGAGAAGGCCCTCGACGACCCGTCGCTCCAGACGCTGTTCTACGGGCCGGTCAACCTGGTCGGCAGGAACAGCGCCACGAGCTACCTGCCGGTCGGGCTGTACCGCAACGCGGGGCTCTCCGGTGACCTGCTGCCTTCCCTCACCCCGGTGAGCGGAAAGGCGTTGCACTACACACTGGACGGCACCGAGTTCGCGCCCTTCCACGAAGGGAGCGAGGACCCGACCCACGCCTACGTCAGGCGTACGGAACCGAAGGTGGTCCTCGGCGGCACCGACTCGGGTGTCGCCAACCCGGTGAATTCCGACGGCACCAGCCTGCTGGACGAGATCTGGGCCGGGGCGCCGTTCGCCGACAAGGGCGCGCTGGTGGCGCGGGTGCAGTCGACCGTCACCTCCTGGGTGTCGGCCGGGCGGCTCAGCCAGGCCGACGGAGAGCGGGTGGTGACCACCGCCCGGAACGCGACGTACGCGGCCTGAGGGCAGGGGCAGCCGCTCCCGGGGGCGGGGGCGGCCGTCTTTCGCGTTCCGCCCCGCTGGCTACGCGGCGAGGCGCGCGGCCAGGTTCTTGGCCTTGACGACGGCGTCGTCGAGGGCCTTGGCGCGGGAAGCCTCCGAGAGGGGGATCAGCTCGCTCATGGCGGGGTTGTGCGGGGCCATCGTGAGCTCCGGGACGATGAAGTCGACCTCCAGGCCGAGCGTTTCGGACAGGACCGCCGTCAGGTAGTTCTGCACGTACTCCAGGGGTTCGCGGGGCGTGCCCGGAGCGTAGGAGCCGCCGCGGCTGGCCACGACCATGGCCGGGGTGCCCTTGGTCTTCGAGTCCTCGGTCATGGCGGTGCGGCCGATGAGGACGACGTTGTCCAGCCACGCCTTGAGGGTGGACGGGATCGAGAAGTTGTACATGGGGGCGCCGATCAGGATCGCGTCCGCCTGCTCCAGCTCCACGATGAGCTTCTCCCGCTCGGCGAAGGCCGCGGCCTGCTCGGGGGTGTGCGTGGCCGGGTCGGCGAAACCGGCGGTGTGCGCGGCGGCGCCGATGTGCGGAACGGGATCGGCGTGCAGGTCGCGGTAGATGACCGTGCCGTCCGGGTGCTGGTCCTGCCAGGCCTTGCGGAAGGTCTCCGTCACCGCGCGCGACGACGAGGCGCCGGCGGGAAACACGGACGAGTCCAGGTGCAGCAGCGTAGCCATGGAGTACTCCAGAAGAAGTGGCTTCGATTTCGTACTCCACTATGAATAACACAGTCACTTACTTTTTTTCACCACCGAACTCCGGCCCAGTACTCTTGTTCTCATGGCGGAGCAGCAGGGCATCCATGGCGCCGGGCCGTGCCAGCAGGTCGACGAAGGCATCACCCGGGTGTTCGCCCTGCTCGGGAAGCGCTGGACGGGTCTGATCGTGGCCGTCCTGATGCCGCATCCCGCACATTTCGTCGATCTGCGCAGAGCGATTCCCGGCATCAGCGAGCGCATGCTCTCCGACCGGCTCACCGAACTCGGCGCGGCCGGGCTGGTGGTGCGCGAGGTCGACGACGGGCCGCCGTTGCGTGTGACGTACCGGCTGACCGAGGCCGGGGCGGCGCTGGATCCGGCGCTGCGGGAGCTCAGGAACTGGTCCGAGAGCCATCTGTCGCGTAGTTGGCCCTGTGCGGGGGCGGGGCGGGCCTAGGGCGACCGGCCGGGTCGCGTGGGGTGGCGCCCGGGGTTTCCGCTGGTGCGGCGGGTGGGGCGGGGAGTTTTCCACAGGCTCTGACGCGTTTCGGCCACCGGCTGTAACGTCAGCACGAGTCGATGGTCGCGTGTGGACGTGTACGGGGGAGGCGGTCGTGATGACCGAGGTCGGGACGGCGGCAGGGGCGGGGCGGGGGGCCGAAGCGGGGGCGGCGGAGTCCCGGGAGGCAGGGGCGGGCGCGGCGGTGTCGCCGTCGGCCGCCGTGCGGGTGCCGGGGGTGGCGGGCTTCGCCCGGTGGCCCTCGGTGGGTTCGCCCAAGGACGAGGGCAAGGCGCTGCGCACACGGGTGCCCCGCAGCGCGCACGCGGATCTGACGCTCACCACCGACCGGCCGGACGCGGTGTCCGCGGTGGAGGAGTCCAACCGCGGCCGGATCGCCGGCCTCACCCCGATAAGGGTCGGCAGGATGGCGGCCACCCCCTTCGCGTTCCTGCGCGGTTCGGCGGGCCTCATGGCCCACGACCTCGCCCGTACGCCCATGACCGGCATCGGTGCCCAGCTCTGCGGCGACGCCCACGCGGCCAACTTCGGTCTGTACGGCGACGCCCGCGGCGGTCTGGTCATGGACCTCAACGACTTCGACGAGACCGTGCACGGCCCCTGGGAGTGGGACCTCAAGCGCCTTGCCGCCTCCCTGGTGCTCGCCGGCCGTGAGGCGGGCGCCGACGAGGACATCTGCCGCAAGGCGGCGTACGACGCGACGGGTGCCTACCGGCGCACGATGCGGCTGCTCGCCAAGCTCCCGGCGCTCGACGCGTGGAACGCCATCGCGGACGAGGAACTGGTCTCGCACGCCGACGCCCACGACCTGCTGGGCACGCTGGAGCGGGTCTCGGAGAAGGCACGCGCCAACACCAGCGGGCGCTTCGCGGCCAAGGCGACCCGAGCGGTCGAGGGCGGCGGCCGCCACTTCGTGGACGCGCCGCCGGTGCTGCGCCGCGTGCAGGACGAGGAGGCGGTCGTCGTGGCCACCTCCTTGGAGCAGTACCTGACCACGCTGTCGGAGGACCGCCATCCGCTGCTCGCCCGGTACGCCGTGCACGATGTGGCGTTCCGGGTGGTCGGCACCGGCAGTGTGGGTACCCGCTCGTACGTCGTCCTGCTCCTGGACCACCGGGGGGAGCCGCTCGTCCTCCAGGTGAAGGAGGCCCGGCCCTCGGCTCTGGAGCCGCACCTCGCCACGGCCGGTTTCGAGGTGCCGGAGGTGGACCACGAGGGCCGCCGGGTGGTCCTCGGGCAGAAGCGCATGCAGGTCGTCAGCGACATGCTGCTGGGCTGGACCACGGTCGACGGACTCCCCTTCCAGGTACGCCAGTTCCGCAACCGCAAGGGCAGCGTCGACCCCGCCGCCCTGGCCGCCGACCAATTCGACGACTACGGCCGCATGACCGGCGCCCTTCTCGCCCGCGCCCACGCCCACAGCGCCGATCCCCGCCTCATCTCCGGCTACTGCGGCAAGAACGACGAACTGGACGAGGCCATGGCCACGTTCGCCGTGACCTACGCGGACCGCACGGAGGCGGACCACGCGGACCTGGTGACAGCCGTGCGGGCGGGACGGATAGCGGCGGAGATGGGGGTCTGACGGGAGGGCCGGTGAGGGGCGTCCGGACGCACCGGGCGAAGCAGGGCGAGTGGCTGGACGGGCTGGGGTCGTGCCTCCGTTCCCGGCCTCCGGTGGCTTTCGCCAGGGGGCGGAACCGTGGCCTAGGCTGGGCCGGGTGACGACCCCGGAAGCCGAGCAGACACCGTCCGAGCGCCCCACCGAGCCCGGGCGGCCCGATGAGGTCACCGAGCCCGTCGAAGGCGCGGCACCGACCGAGGGCGCCGAGGGCACGGCGTCCGTCGGCAGCGAGGCCTCCGCCGAGGACGTGACTTCCGCCGAGGGCTCGGCGTCCGCCGGAAGCGGGGGTTCGGGGCGGCCCGAGGAGCGACTGGAGCGGGCCGTACGGGCGGCCGAGCAGGCGCTGATCGAGTACGAGATCGCCGTCGAGACCTTCCGGGTCGAGGTGGAGAACTTCTCCCGGCTGCACCACCAGAAGCTCGGCCCGGTGTACGCGCGGCTCGACGAACTGGACGCCCGGATCGCGGAGGCGAAGGCCGCGCGGACCGGTGACCCCGAGGACGTGCGCAAGGCCCAGGAGGCACGGGCCCGGGTCATGCCCATGCCCGGGGTGGAGGAGCTGTTCCACGGCTGGATGGACTCGGAGGGCCTGCTTCCCGAGGCCGCGGCCATGCTCACCGATCAGCCCGTACGGTCCCCGGAGCGGGTGCGCCCGAGCGACGAGGCCCGCAGGCTCTACCGGGAGCTGGTCCGCAAGGCACACCCGGACCTGGCCCAGGACGACAAGGAGCGGGCGCGGCGGGACGAGTTCATCGCCCGTGTGAACGCGGCGTACGGCCGCGGTGACGAGGTGCTGCTGCGGGAGCTGTCAGAGGAGTGGGCGGCCGGGCCCGTGCCGGAGGAGCGCAGGCCGAGCCGGGCCGAGGAGCTCTACGCCCGGCTCGAATGGCTCGCCCAGCGCAAGGAGATGCTCACCCTCGTCGCCAGGGAGCTGGAGGAGGGGGCCATCGGTTCGATGCTCCGTCTCGCGCCGGAGGACCCCGACCGGCTCCTCGACGAGATCGCCGACCAGTTGCTGGCGGAGGTCGAACAGCGGGAGACCGAGCTGGCGGGGCTGCTCGCCCGGGACGAGTAGCCCGGGGCCGGGTCGGGTAGCGTCGTACGCATGCATCTCGGAGCTGGTGTGCCCACGGTCGAGGTCGGAGACCTCAAGGACGACGACTTCCTGCTGGACGTCCGGGAGGACGACGAGTGGCAGGCGGGTCATGCCGAAGGGGCACTGCACGTCCCCATCAGTGAGTTCGTCTCGCGCTACGGCGAGGTGACCGAGGCCGCTCCGCAGGACGGCAGGGTCCATGTGATCTGCCGCTCGGGCGGTCGGTCGGCGCAGGTCACCATGTATCTCGTCCAGCAGGGCATCGACGCCGTGAACGTGGACGGCGGGATGCAGCTCTGGGCGGCCGCCGGGCGCCCGGTGGTGGACGACAAGGGCGGGGCCGGGTTCGTTCTGTAGAGCCCTTTCCTCGGAGGCGGGCGCCGGGAAAGGCGTAGGCGCCGTGAGGAGAGTGGGGCGCGCGGACAGGACGTGCGCGCCCCGGGGTGTGATGTGCGCGGCACTCAGCCCAGTGGGTGTGCCGCCAGGAGGTCGCCCAGCGCCTCCTCGTGGGCCGCCGCGGGGCCGAGCGAGAGCTCCAGGTGCTTGGCCCAGGCGTGATAGCGGTGCAGGGGGTACTCGACGTCCGCGCCGAAGCCCCCGTGCAGATGCTGTGCGGTCTGCACGACCCGTCGTACACCCTCCGAGGCCCAGATCTTGGCCACGCAGACGTCCCCGGCGGCGGGCAGCGCACCTCCCGCTCCCGAGGTGATCCGCCAGGCGGCCTGCCACAGTGTCGCCTCCATCGCGCGCAGGTCGATGAAGCGGTCGGCGGCCTGCACGGCGACGGCCTGGAACGAGGCGATCGGGAAGCCGAACTGCTCGCGTTTGCCGGCGTACTCGCTGGTCATGCCGAGGACGGCCTCGCCCAGGCCGAGGGCCAGCGCGCACGTCCCGGTGGCCAGCAGCTCCCGCAGCCGTTCCCACGCCCCCTGCGCGTCGATGACGTCCCGGGCGGCGATCCGTACCGACTCCAGACGCAGTTCCGCCAGCCGTTCACCGTGGGTGGAGATCTGCTCGGCGAGCGTCACCCCCGCGTGGGCGCGGGGAACGAGGGCGAGCACGGCCCGGCCGTCGGCGGCTGCCCGGCCGTCCTCGGTCTCGTCGGCGGTCCCGTCGGCGGAGAGGCCGGCGGCGGACTCCGGCGAGAGGGTCGCGGGGACGACGACGAACTCTGCCTGCTGAGCCCAGGGCACCGCCGTCTGCACACCGTCCAGGACCCAGGCGCCGTCGGGGTCCCGCCGTGCGGTCACGGCGAGTTCGGCGGGGTCGTGACCGGTCAGTCCGTGCGCGGCGACGGTGAGGACGACCTCGCCCCGGCCGACGCGGGCGAGCAGCTCCGCCTTCAGCTCCTCGCTCCCGTGCGCCTGTACGGCCACGGCGGCGGCACTGCTCTCCAGCAACGGCACCCTGGCCAGCACCTTCGCCGACTCGCGCAGCACCAGGCACAGCGCGATGGGATCCAGGCCCGACCCGCCGTACGCGGGGTCCAGCAACAGGCTGAGGAGGTCCGCGTCGGCCAGCTTCGCCCACAGGGCCCGGTCGAAGTCGTCGGCCACGGCTCCCGGTACGAGCGACGGGCTCGGGACGCCGTCCGGCGCGACCCCGGCGAACACCGCCCTCGCCGCCTCGGCCGCCGCCTGCTGTTCCTCGGTGAAGGTGAAGTCCACGGTTCCGCCCTTCCGTGTCGCCGATGACAGGGCGTCAAGATAGAACAGGTTCTAGAAGAGGGGAATGGTGTGGGGCCGGGACGGTCGCGCCAGGCACGGCGCACAGGACGGGTGCGACGGGCGGCTGCGGGAGCTGGGGGTCCGAGGGCCTGAGCGAGGGGCCGAGTGACTGGGCGGCTTTCCGGCGGGAGGCGGACCCCACCGCGCCGTAAGGTGTCCCCCGCTGTGGATAACCTCAGGAATGCCCTGCGAGCGGTGTGACGATGTGACTGTTGTGACCATCGGGGTGTGCCGGACGGGTGTGGCTGAGTAAGTTCCGGTGGGGAAGTGGACCGGGTCGTAGGAATCGGGGAGCTGGGCGGAATGGACGCGAACGACGAGGTCTCGAACGCCCGGCGGGGGCCGGACGAGCCCGAGGGCTCCGACTCCGCGAGCGAAGCGGACGCGCGGGTTCCGCGGGATTCCCGGCCGATACCGGACCCGGCGAACCCCGTCCCGGGGACCGCCGACCCCGTCCTGCCTGTGACAGGGGAGCCTGTCCCGTCCGTGACCGCGGAGCCTGTTCCGCCTGTGACCGCAGACCCCGCTCCGGCCTCCTCGGTGCAGTCGTCCCCGGACGCGGCGCCGGACACGGCGACCGGTCTGGCGAGCGGCCTGACCGGCGGCCTGACCGGCGGCCTGACGACCGGCCCGACCGCGGTCCCCGTGTCCGGCTCGGCGGCGGGTTCCGTATCGGCACTCTCGCCGGACGCGTCGTCGGACCCGTCACAGGAGTCCTCTCCGTGGCCGCGGGCGGACCGGGCGGGCGGACCGGCGCGGCCGGCGGCCGGTATCGCCGCGCTGACCCTGCCGTACCAGATCGCCGTGGCGCTGGTGCTCGCGGTCGTGGGGGTGGTGACCTGTGTCCATCTCGGGCTGGTGTTCCTCCATATCGCACCCTCGAACACGCTGACGAAGCAGCACGGTCGGGCGGTGGACGAATGGGTGTATCCGGAGTTCGAGCAGAACTGGAAACTGTTCGCGCCGAACCCGCTGCAGCAGAACATCGCCGTGCAGGCGCGCGCTCAGGTCCGTACCGCCGACGGCGAGACACGTGAGACCGGTTGGTACGACCTGTCCGCGCTGGACGGCGCCGCGATCGACGGGAACCCGGTGCCGAGTCACACCCAGCAGAACGAACTGCGCCGGGCCTGGGACTTCTATGTCTCCACGCACGACGCGGAGAACCGCGCCACCACCTCGCGCGGTGACCTCTCCCAGCGCTATGTGCGCCGGATCGTGGTGATGCGCCTCGACCGCGAGGGGGCCGGCGAGTCCGGCGGTGTGATCGAGCGGATCCAGCTCCGGTCCCGTACCACCAACGTGCCACCGCCCGAGTGGAGCGAGGAAAAGGTGTCCGACAAGCCAGTCGTCCGAGAGCTGCCCTGGTGGCAGGTGACCGACGACGACCGGGCGGACGCCGCCGCCAACGCGGGAGGCGCCGGCCGGGCCACCACCGGCCGGACGGAGGCGAGTGCCGAATGAGCGGCTCCGTGCGTCCGACCGGCCCGGTCCGCCAGGGGAGCCCTCTGATGCGGCTGACCGCCCCGATAGGCAACGGGATCACCCGTGTCACGGATCGCGCCCTGGGCCCCTACCAGAGCGCGATCATCCGTATCGGCTTCTCCGCGACCTGGCTGCTGTTCCTGCTGCGCGAGTTCCCGCACCGACGCGAGCTCTACGGCCCGAACGGGCCTTGGAGCTGGGAGCTGGCCCAGCAGCTCACCGCGAGCAACGACGCGCTCACGGTGCTGATGTGGTCCGACAGCATGGTGTGGTTCGAGATCGTCTACGCCGTCGCCGTCCTGTCCACCGTGCTTCTGTTGCTCGGGTGGCGCACCCGTGCCATGAGCGTGCTGTTCATGATCGGCGTGCTCTCGCTGCAGAACCGCAGCGTCTTCATGGGCGACGGCGGCGACAACGTCCTCCACCTCATGGCGATCTATCTCGTCTTCGTCCGCTGTGCCCAGGTCTGGTCGCTGGACGCGCGGCGCGCGCGACGCGGAAGCGCGCGCACGGAGCTGGACGGCAGGGTGCCGGAGGACCGGGTCGGCGTCGCGCTGTGGTGCGCGCTCGGGTTCGCGCTGCTGCTGGCGACCTTCGGCGGTCTGGTCCCCGGAGGTCTGCTGGGCGGCTGGCTGACGTTCTTCTGGGGGCTGTGGACGGTGCACGCCCTGTGGTGGGCCGCCGGGCGCATCGAGTCGGACAGCAAGCCGCGCGCGCTGCTCGACATCGTGGGCAACCTCGCGCACAACGCCGCGCTCGTCGTGATCATGGCCGAGGCGTGTCTGATCTACGCGGCGGCCGGCTGGTACAAGATCCAGGGCGGGCGCTGGCAGGACGGTACGGCGGCCTACTACCCGTTCCACCTGGACTACTTCTCGCCCTGGGCCTCGCTCTCCGACCTCCTGTCGTCGAGCGGCACGATGGTGATGCTGGCGACGTACGGGACGGTGATCGTGCAGGTCGCCTTCCCGTTCACGCTCTTCAACCGGCGCGTCAAGAACGTGCTGCTGGCGGTCATGATGACCGAGCACGCCGTGATCGCCGTCGTGCTCGGCCTGCCGTTCTTCTCGCTCGCGATGATCGCCGCCGATGCCGTCTTCCTGCCCACGCCCTTCCTGAAGCGCCTGGGCGGACTGGTGGCAGGCGTACGCGACCGCGTCGTACGCCGCCTCCTGCCGGGTCGCGCCCTCAAGATCCCGGGCCCGCGCCGGCCACGCGTCCCCGACGAAGGGGAGGCGGCCGAGCAGGCCCGCGTAGGCTTCACCGCATGAACGATCCGGTGAGCGGACCCGCGGGCGACCCGGCGGCCGGACCGGCGGCCGGATCCCCCGCCGGTCCTGTGACGGGACCCGCGGCCGGCCAGGTTGCTACGACCGGCCGCCCGGCGGGCGACCCCCTGCGCGCCTGGCGCCGTCTCGCCGACACCGCCGTCCTGCTCGACGGTTTCCACGCGCTCAAGCACGCCGTCCGCTTCGGCGCCGAGGTGCCGGTGGCCGTCACCGCCGACCGTACGGCTGCCCTCGCGCTCGCCGACGACCTGGCTCCGGACGTACGGGACCGGCTCGCGGACCTCCTCCAGGAGGTCCCGCAGGAGACGTACCAGGCGCTCGTACCGCGCCCGCACCCCACCGCCGTCGCCGCGCTGGCGGTACGGCCCTCGCGGGCGGAGCACCTGGCGGTGCTGGCCCGCATCCCGCGCGCCGCCCCCGTCGTCGTCCTCGACAATCCGCGCAACCTGGGCAACGCGGGGGCCGTGATCCGACTGGCCGCCGGTTTCGGGGCGACCGGGGTGGTCACCACGGGCACCCTTGACCCCTGGCACCCCACGGTCGTGCGGGGCGGGGCCGGGCTGCACTTCGCCACCGCCGTCGAGCGACTGGAGGTTGCCGACCTGCCTCCCGGCCCGATCTTCGCGCTCGACCCCGAGGGCGACGACATCCGGGGCCTGAAGCTCCCGGACGACGCCGTCCTCGCGTTCGGCTCCGAACGCAGCGGTCTGTCGGCCGGACTGCGCGCCCGCGCCGACCACCTGCTGTCCCTCCCGATGCGCCCCCAGGTCTCCAGCTACAACCTGGCGACGAGCGTGGCGATGACGCTGTACCACTGGAGCGCGGGCTCCTTCTGAGGAGGCGAGGCAGCGCGCGCCGCAGCCGGAGGCCCTACCGGAGCGTCTCGCTGCGGACCTCGACCACCCGGAACCGGTTGGCGACGAAGGCTCCGTCGCACAGGGCCGCGTTCGCCGCCGGGTTGCCTCCGGACCCGTGGAAGTCCGAGAAGGCAGCCGTCTGGTTCACGTACACCCCGCCCGTGAGGTTCAGCGACAGCTGCGCGCACTCCTCCAGGCAGACCTCCTCGACGGCCTCGGCCACCTCGTCGGAGGTCGTGTACGCGCCGACGGTCATCGCGCCCTTGTCGCCGATGGTCCGGCGCAGCAGCGCCAGCCCTTCCGCGGCCGAGTCGACGGCGACGGCGAACGACACCGGCCCGAAGCACTCGCTCAGGTAGGCGGCCTCGTCCTCCGCGCGCTCCCAGTACTTCCGCGCGCCGTCGAGCTTCACGATCACCGGTGTCCGGACGACCGCGTCCGGGAACTCGGGGTTGGTGATCTCCCGTGAGGGCAGCGCGACCTCGCCGAGCGAGGCGGCGGCGTCGAGGCGGGCCTTGACGTCGGGGTTCACGAGGGCACCGAGCAGGGCGTTGGCGCGCGCGTCGTCGCCCAGCAGGCCGCCGACCGACCCGGCGAGATCGGCCACGACCTCGTCGTAGGACTTGGGGCCCTGGTCGGTGGTGATGCCGTCGCGGGGGATGAGCAGGTTCTGCGGGGTGGTGCACATCTGGCCGCTGTACAGGGACAGGGAGAAGGCCAGGTTGGAGAGCATGCCCTTGTAGTCGGCGGTGGAGTCGATCAGCACGGCGTTGACGCCGGCCTTCTCCGTGTAGACCTCCGCCTGCCGGGCGTTGGCCTCCAGCCAGTCGCCGAAGGACGTCGAGCCGGTGTAGTCGATGATGCGGATCTCGGGGCGGGTGGCCAGGTCCTTGGCGATGCCCTCGCCGGGGCGCTCGGCGGCCAGCGCGACCAGGTTGGGGTCGAAGCCGGTCTCGGTGAGCACCTCGCGGGCGACCTGGACGGTGAGGGCGAGCGGCAGAACCGCGCGCGGGTGGGGCTTCACCAGGACCGCGTTGCCGGTGGCGAGGGAGGCGAACAGGCCCGGGTAGCCGTTCCACGTGGGGAAGGTGTTGCAGCCGATGACGAGGGCCGTCCCACGCGGCACCGGCTTGAACCTCTTGGTGAGCGCGAGCGGGTCGCGCTTGCCCTGGGGCTTGCTCCACTCGGCCGCGTCGGGGGTGCGGACCTGCTCCGCGTACGCGTACGCCACCGCCTCCAGGCCCCGGTCCTGGGCGTGCGGGCCGCCCGCCTGGAAGGCCATCATGAAGGCCTGGCCGCTGGTGTGCATGACGGCGTGGGCGAACTCGTGGGTGCGGTCGCTGATCCGCTTGAGGATCTCCAGACACACCGCCGCGCGCGCCTCGGCGCCCGCGTCGCGCCACGCGCGCTGCCCGGCCTTCATGGCGGGCAGCAGCGTGTCGAGGTCGGCGTGCGGATAGGTGACGCCCAGCTCGATGCCGTACGGGGAGATCTCCCCGCCCACCCAGTCGTCGGTGCCGGGCTGGCCGAGGTCGAGCCGGGTGCCGAGGAGGGCGTCGAAGGCCGCCTTGCCCTCGGCCATGCCCAGGCTGCCGTTCTCGCCGTACGCCTTGGGGTGCTCGGGGTGGGGTGACCAGTACGCGCGGGTGCGGATCGCTT
This sequence comes from Streptomyces sp. NPDC057438, assembly GCF_042802995.1. Taxonomy (NCBI): domain Bacteria; kingdom Bacillati; phylum Actinomycetota; class Actinomycetes; order Kitasatosporales; family Streptomycetaceae; genus Streptomyces; species Streptomyces sp. NPDC057438. The sequence goes on along the minus strand of NZ_JBHVDD010000061.1, from coordinate 2,419 downwards.
CCAGCGCCTGGTCGAGGACGGGCCGGTGCTTGACGATCAGGGCGTGCGCGGACGGTTCGGCGGCCATGCTGGACCAACTCCTCACGTCAAAGACTCTTCTCAAAGCTCTGACCTGGGCAGGAATGGATTCGAGGGGTGCTCGGGGGGTGGCGCGAGGCGCCGTGTTGCACCGAGGGGTGGGCGGCGGGTGGGCGGACAGAGTTAGAGTAACCGAACGATCGGTCGGGACAAGGGGGTCCGCCGTATCTGTGGACAACCCCGTGCGGGAGGATCGCGCACATGACAGGACTCGACCCCGGCAGCCCCGTGGCCGTCGTAGGCACCGGCACCATGGGCCAGGGCATCGCCCAGGTCGCACTGACCGCGGGCCACTTCGTATGGCTGTTCGATGCCGCGCCCGGCCGAGCGCGGGAGGCGGCCGACGCGATCGGCGCCCGGCTCGACCGGCTCGTCGCCAAGGACCGGATGACCGGCGCAGACCGGGACGCCGCGCGCGCCCGGCTGCGCGCCGCCGAGGATCTCGCCGACCTCGCGGACTGCGGTCTGGTCGTCGAGGCCGTCCTGGAGCGGCTGGACGTCAAGCAGGAGCTGTTCCGCGCGCTGGAGGACGTCGTCGGCGAGGACTGCCTGCTCGCCACCAACACCTCGTCCCTGTCCGTCACCGCCATCGGCGGCGCCCTGCGCAACCCGGGCCGTTTCGTGGGCCTGCACTTCTTCAACCCCGCGCCGCTGCTGCCCCTCGTGGAGGTCGTCTCCGGCTTCGCCACCGACGTCACCTCGGCCACGCGCGCGTACGAGACGGCCCGCGCCTGGGGCAAGACGCCGGTCGCCTGCGCCGACACCCCCGGGTTCATCGTCAATCGCATCGCACGGCCGTTCTATGCCGAGGCCTTCGCGGTGTACGAGTCGCAGGCCGCCGAGCCCGTCACCATCGACGCGATCCTGCGCGAGTGCGGCGGGTTCAGGATGGGCGCCTTCGAGCTGACCGACCTGATCGGGCAGGACGTCAACGAATCAGTCACCCAGTCCGTGTGGCGGGCCTTCTTCCAGGACGTGCGCTTCACGCCCTCGCTGGCCCAGCGCCGGCTCGTCGAGTCGGGCCGTCTCGGCCGCAAGACGGGGCACGGCTGGTACGACCACGGCGACGACGCCGAGCGTCCCGAGCCGCACACCGCCGACCCGGTCCCGGCGCCCGCGTACGTGGTCGTCGAGGGCGACCTCGGCCCCGCCGCCGACCTGCTCACCCTGATCCGCGAGGCGGGTGTCTCGGTCCGCGAGGACGAGGAGGACCACGGCACCCGGCTCGTCCTGCCGAGCGGTGGCCAGCTGGCCCTCGCCGACGGTCAGACCTCCGTAGAGTTCCGGGACGTCGTCTACTTCGACCTCGCGCTCGACTACCGCAGGGCCACCCGGATCGCCCTGTCCGCCTCCCAGGACACCTCGCCGCAGACCCTCGCGGAGGCCACGGGCCTCTTCCAGGCGCTCGGCAAGGACGTCAGCGTCATCGGGGACGCCCCCGGCATGATCGTCGCGCGCACGGTCGCGCGGATCATCGACCTCGCGCACGACGCCGTCGCCAAGGGCGTGGCCACCCAGGAGGACATCGACACGGCGATGCGGCTGGGCGTCAACTACCCGCTGGGGCCCTTCGAATGGAGCCGCAGACTGGGCCGGAACTGGGCGTACGCCCTCCTGGACGACCTGCACCTGCGCGACCCCTCCGGGCGCTACGCGCCCTCGCTGGCGCTCTACCGCCACGCCTACGCCTCGGACAAGCGGGAGGGCACGTCCTCATGACGACCGCCAAGCGCGACACATACACCCCGGAGACGCTGCTGTCCGTCGCGGTCCGGGTCTTCAACGAACGTGGTTACGACGGCACCTCCATGGAGCATCTCTCCAAGGCGGCCGGAATCTCCAAGTCGTCGATATACCACCACGTCACGGGCAAGGAGGAGTTGCTGCGCCGGGCCGTCAGCCGGGCGCTGGACGGCCTCTTCGGCATCCTCGACGAGGAGCCCGCGCGCGCCGGGCGCGCGGTGGAGCGCCTGGAGCACGTCGTGCGGCGCATGGTCGAGGTGCTCATGGCCGAACTGCCCTACGTGACCCTGCTGCTGCGGGTGCGCGGCAACACCGACACCGAGCGCTGGGCGCTGGAGCGGCGCCGCGACTTCGACCACCGGGTCGCCGACCTGCTGAAGGCCGCGGCCGCCGAGGGCGACGTACGGCGCGACGTGGAGGTGCGGCTCGCGACCCGGCTGGTGTTCGGGATGATCAACTCGATCGTGGAGTGGTACCGGCCGGACGGGCGGGGCATGGGCGAGCGGGAAGTGTCCGAAGCGGTGACGCACCTGGTCTTCTCGGGGTTGCGCGCCCAGGAGTGAGCGCCTGCGGGGAGGCCGGGCCGTCGGCGGGCTCA
>NZ_JBHVDD010000060.1:0-60476 GCF_042802995.1 Streptomyces sp. NPDC057438 | reverse complement strand
GTGCGGCGGGCCAGGGCCTTGCTGACGGATCTCCGCGGCGTCGCGACGCCCGGCACGCCCTCTCGCCACACCGGGCCAAAGCCCACGTACGTCCAGTACGAGGTCTTCCGCCCGGCACGCCGAGAGCACGCACCGAACGCCGCTCCTTCTCCCACGGAGACCCGTCAGAAGGCCCCTAGCCGATGACCCGGCCCACCTCGATCCGGTCGATGTTCGGCGCCCAGGCACCGGCGTTGCCGATGGTCACCTTGTTGGCGCCCTTCCTCAGGTCGACCGGGACGCCGACGGTCCAGTAGTCGTCCCAGCCCCAGGTGTTCTTGAAGGTGACCGTGCGTGGCCCGGCCGTCCCGACCGTGATGTCCGCCGTACGGGACATGATGTCGGTGTTGTAGGCGTGGCCGTTGTCGCGGCGGTCGTTGTGCGCGTAGTGGACGACCAGGATGTGGCGGCCCGCAGTGGGGGCGTTCACCGTGAACTCGGCTGTGCTGTCAGCGCTGTTGCCGAGCTGTCCGATGTAGGCGCCGGACGAGGCGTGCGCGGAGTCGACGAGCCTGGCTCCGCCGGTGAGCGTGGCCGCGGCGGCCTCGTAGGCGAGGGTGCCGGTGGCCGAGCCGGCGCCGGTGACGTCGAGGGAGCGCAGGCCGGCGTGCCTGGCGGTCGCGGTGATCCGGTTGTTGCCCGCCACCAGGTACAGCCGCAGCGGCCGCTCGGGCACCGCGGCCACCGACTGCCCGTGCAGGGCGAGCCGCACCGGCGCCGACGCCCGGGGGACGACCCGGTAGTAGCCGTCGCGGGGGGCGTACACGTCGAAGACGGCCCGGTCGCCGGAGCGCAGCACCAGTTCGCCGGTGCCGACGCCCTTGGAGGAGGAGTAGTCGTACGACGGCCTGCCGCTGATGTCGGCGAGGGTGGCCTCGTAGGAGGCGGCGGGCTCGCCGGCGCGGGCGGTGAGGTCGATGCGGTCGAGGGTGACCTCGGTGTCGCCCTTGGCCAGGGTCAGCCGGTGTGTTCCGGCGGTGAGCCGGACGGTGAGGTCCTTCTTGGCGCGGTAGGTCCAGTTCTCGGTGGAGGGGTAGGTGACGGTGACCGGGTCGCCGCCGTCGACCGTCAGCCGCTGGGTGGCCGGGGTCCCGGACTGGTTGCCGTACAGGATCGCCAGGTCGTAGGTGCCGTCCTGCGGGACCGAGACCGTGAAGTCGACCTTGCTGCCGGGCTGGTTGAGGGAGCCGACGTCCTTGGTGCCGGAGGCGGCGTAGCCGTTGGCGTTGCTCACCGTGCCCTGGGTGTAGACCTTGCCGTCGGTGATCGTGGCGTCCTCGGCCTCGTAGGAGGCGGTCCAGGGGACGGAGGGGGTGGCGGGGGTGCCGTGGCCGCCGGGGGTGAGGACGACGCGGTAGGCCGACATCCGGTGCAGGCCGCGCAGCGGGACGGTCACCGTGCCGTCGTCCGCGATGCTCACCTTCGTCCGGGACAGGACGCGCGGGGCGGCGTGCTGACCCTCGTACCCGGACCAGGCGGCCTCGGCGACGGTCGCGGTGACCGTGCGGCCGAAGAGGGACCGGGGGATCTTCCGGACCACGACGTCCGTGTCGTCGGCGGAGCCGCCCAGCAGGACCTGGGCCTGGCGGCGGGAGGTGTCGAGGGAGGCCAGGCCCTGGAGGGTGTCGACGGTGTTCGCCTGCGGCGGGGTGACCTCGACGGTGTCTCCGGTCAGGCCCGCGTACCAACGGAAGAACCACCAGCCGCCGTTGGGGATGTTGGAGCGGACGACGTTGCCGTCCATGTTGCCGGCCGCGTCCCAGTAGGCCTGGTTGGCGTACACCTTGTTCCGCTCGAACATCGAGACCCACTGGACGAGTTGACCGGGGACGGAGAGGTCGCGGCGGTTGGCGTACTCGTCGATGTTGATCTTCAGCGGGGCTATGCCCGCCGCCCGCTCCAGGGCCCGGTAGTCGTCGTGGTGGGCCTGGAAGTCCCGCAGGGAGCCGGAGCCCAGCTCGTGCCAGGTCATCACCTGGGGCAGGACGTTCTCGCGCTTGGCGAAGGCGAGGAAGTCCCTCAGCAGACGGGTGTGGTAGGCGGCCTCGTTGGGGCCGGCGATCCGCGCGTCGGGGTCGATGGCGCGGATGCGCTCGTAGACCGTCTTCCAGTCGCGGAAGAACCGGTCGCGGTTCACCTCGTACCGCGCCTGGTCGGCGACGTCGAGCTTGTACCAGATCTGGTCGGGCTCGTTGAACGGGATGTAGACGAAGCGGTCGCTGTTCGGGTCGGCCGATACCTCCTTGACGATTCTGTCGACCTTGGGGAGGTAGTCGTCGATGCCGAGGTCCTCGTACGGCCACTTGGCGTAGATGTCCTGCATCATCACGTTGATCTCGCCGCCGCCGTTGCGGAAGAACGACTTCGAGACGGTGAGCGCGTCGCCGTTGGGGTGCTGGGCGCCGCCCTCCGGCTTCTGCGAGATGCTGGTGATCTTCAGCGGGGCGAGGGCCGCGTCGCTGGGCACGCCGTCGTCGCTGAGCCCGTAGAGCGCGCCGTTGGCGCCGAGCATCACCGGGCCCTCGGAGGCGGAGAGGTCGACGGAGAGGCGCTGCGGGGCTGCTGGCGCGGCTGTGGCCGTTCCGGTCGCGGGGAGGGTGCTGCCTGCCATGGCGGTGACTCCAAGCAATGCTGTGACCAGGGCGGTTCTGGTGCGGGATCGCGTGGGGGTGCTCGTTCCGGTGTGGGGGCTCACGCTGCTGGACCTCCGGTCATATGACGGCTCCACTGGTGATTCCGGACACGCACTTCCGCCGGCCCACGAGGAGGACGGCGGCCATCGGCAGGCTCGCCGCCGCGACGTACGCGGGGGCGAGATGCCGGATGTCGGGGTGGAGCCGCGCGCTCGCGACCTCGTGGAGGCCGAGCGGAGGACGGCCCGTTCGCCGCAGCCGAGGACGAAGGAGGAGAAGCCGTCGCTCGTTTCGCCCCCTCGGTCCGTCCTCCTGCGGCGCCTCGGGGACGGCGCGGACGAGGCCCGTCATGGAGCAGCTCGCGGGGAGGGGAACATCCCGGTGTGGACGGCGGTCATTCCGGGCCCGGTCCCCGCCGGCCCCGGCCGACGCAGCCGGGCGCGTGGCTGAGGGCCGGCGTCGGGAGGGCTCCTGACTTCATCGCTCGCACGCCTTTCGAGAACGGGTGGTTCAGGGCGGGGCAGGATGCGGAACAGCGGTGCGCGTCCGGGTCGTCGCGGTGGTCAGCGCCTGTCCGGCGGCGGGCCCGCACTCTCCCGCACCACCAGTTCGGGCACGGAGACGGGGTGCGGGGCGATCTGCGCGGACTCCTCCACGACCCCGTGCAGCAGGGCGAACGCGGCCCGCCCGAGACCGGTGAAGTCGAGGCGTACGGTCGTCAGGGACGGGGTCAGATAGGCGGAGTGCGGTGCGTCGTCGAAGCCGGCGACGCTCACCTCCCCGGGAACGGACCGCCCCGCCTCGTGCAGCGCGCGCAGCACACCGAGCGCGAGGTCGTCGTTGCCGCAGAGGACCGCGGTGACCGACGGGTCCCTCGCCAGCCTGAGCCCGGCGGCGTGACCGCCCGCCGGACCCCAGTTCCCTTGCAGCGGACGGGGTTCCGGCGCCCCGGCCGCCCTGAGCGCCTGCCGCCAGCCGGTGGTCCGGGCCGCGCTGGTGCGCCGGGTGCTGGACGGGATCGCGACGTAGTGCACGGTCTCGTGGCCGAGGTCGAGCAGATGACGGGTGGCCTCGTAGGCGGCCTCGCGGTCGTCGGTCCACACCCAGGGGCGGTCGCCTCCGGGCGGGCTCGCGGGGGTCTCGACGACGCCGACGACCGGCAGTGCGGCGGGGACCGCGCCGAGGGCCGCCACACCGGCGGGGTCGTAGGCGATCACGATGAGGCCGCCGCCGGCGTCCGCCGCCCGCCGCACCTCGGCGGCGACCGCGGCCTCGTCCGCCGACTCCAGGACACCGATGCCGACCGCGTAGGACGCCGCCCGCGCCGCCTCCTCGATGCCCTGGAGGATGGAGGCGTAGCCGTAGTGCGTGGTGTTGGCGGTCAGCACGGTCACGGCCCGGGTGCGCCCGCTGGCCAGCGCGTGTGCGGTGGCGTTCCGCCGGAAGCCCAGCTCGTCGATGGCCGCCTGCACCCGCTCCCGCGTCGTGTGCTTGACGCTGGGGTGATTGTTGATCACCCGGGAGACGGTCTGGTACGAGACCCCGGCGGCGGTCGCGACGTCCCTGATGCTCGCCGGGCGTTTCGTGTGACCGCTCACATTCATAACAGGATTGTGACCGGTCACACGTGGGACGTCAAGAGAGAGCGCCGAAGGATGCGCACGGGTGCCTCCGGCGACGGACGGCGCGCGACAGGGCACTGCGGTGACGGGTGGGAGCGGCTCACGAGCGAACTCTACGATCCCGCGGGCGGGTTGACCGCCTTCGCTCAGGGGCGCGGCCGAGCGGTCTGCTGCCCCCGGGGGGTGCTGATCAGGCTGACGCCGGAGGGCGGGACCGGGACCGGGGCGGCCCGGGCCGGTGCCGCGCGAGGGTGCGGCACCGGCCCGGTCTCGTCCACGGATCAGCGACGCCGGTGCGTCAACTGCTGCTGACCGTCAGGTTGTTGGCGGTGAAGTTCAGACCGCCGGAGGACGAGGTGACCTCGAAACCGAACTGCACGTCGCCGATGGTCTCGTTGCCCATCCAGCCCTTGGTGTCCTTGATCCACTTCAGGACGGGGAGGATCTGGACCGTGCCGGAGGTCGAGTCCGAGGTGCGCAGGAACGAGATCACGTCCCAGTACGTGCCGTCGGACCGGTAGGCCCGGCCCTTGTAGACGTTCCAGCTGTGACCGCCGACCGACACGCTCTGCTGGAAGCTGCCGAGGGCGCCGACGGCACCGTTGTGATTGACCCAGAGCATGATCTCGTAGTCGTGGTCCGTGTCCCAGACGTCGTACGAGGTGTTGTACGCGCCCGAGGACGGGACCGTGACGTTGTAGCTGCTGTTGAGCGAACCGAGCGAGGTGATCGACTTGTTGATCACCTTCTTGGAGTTGGGGTACGACTTGATGCCGCCGGTGTTGGGGTGGTTGGCCCAGACCCCCCAGTTGGTACCGGAGTTGGCCCAGACGCACTGGCTGCCGGCGCCGGAGCCCCAGATGTTGTTGTAGAGGGTGTAGCCGTTGAGGCTCGTGTTGCCCCACTGGTCGCAGGTGTTCCAGACGGCGGCCGAGGCGGGGGCGGAGGCGAGGCCGACGGTGGCACCGAAGGCGAGGGCGGGGGCCAACAGGACCTTGCCGATCCGGCCCGGGGTGCGGGAGCGGGTACGAGTGCGGGTGCGTGTTGCCATGGGTGTCGTTCCTTCCATGGGTGGGGGGATGGGGTGGGGAGCCACCGCGCCCCCGGGGTGAGGACGCGGCCTTCTCCGGCGACCGGGTCGATCGCCACGCACGTTCCGGCGCCGGAGGAAGTCCGGGTTACCTCAGCACCGCCACGCCGTACCGGCCGAGGGACAGCGTGCCGGTGACGACCGCCCCCGTGAGCAGGTCGCGGAAGGTGCCCGGCACCTCGACGGTGACCGCGTCGCGGCCGTGGTTGAGCACGAAGAGCACATCGCCGCGCCGGACCGCCTCGACCCCGTCGGGCAACCGGTCCAGCACGGGCCGCACCCCGGCGTCGGCCGCGACGCGAGCCAACAGGTCCCGCAGCGCGGCCGGTTCCGGCAGCGTGGAGACGTACCAGGCACGGCCGCTGCGCAACACCGCCGGCAGCCCGTCGAGTTCACCGCCCTTGTAGGGGAAGATCTCGTCCGCGTCCGCCGCCTCGATCTCCTCGGACCACAGCGATCCCCGGAACACGCCCCGGGGACCCTCGCAACCGACCTCCTCCCCGGGGTCCAGCGGCCACCACTCGTGCAGGTTGCGGATGCCGAAGAGGTCGCGGAGCCGCGCGTCCATGCCGCCGGGTCGTACGCGGTCGTCCTCGTCGGCGATGCCGGTCAGGAAGCCGCTGACGAGGGTGCCGCCGCCCCGTGCGTACGCGAGGAGGTTCTCGACGGCCGCGTCGGTGAGCAGGTAGAGCTGCGGCACGACGACCAGCCGGTACCCGGAGAGGTCGTGCTCGGGGTGGGCGAAGGCGGTCGTGAGGTTCGACTCCCACAGGGCGCGGTGCCAGGACCGGACGACCTGGGCGAGGTCGACCTCGGACGAGAGCCGGCCCTCGTGGTCTCCGGCCCACCAGGAGTTCCAGTCGAACAGCACCGCCACCTCGGCGTGGAGGGGCCGGCCCGCCACCGCCGGTCCCACGGCGGCCAGATCGGCGCCGATCCGTCTGACCTCCTGGTACGTGCGCCCCTGCTCTCCCGCGTGAGGAACCATGCCGGAGTGGAACTTCTCCGCGCCCTGCCGGGACTGCCGCCACTGGAAGTAGCAGACGGCGTCCGCGCCCCGGGCGACCGCCTGGAGGGACCAGAGGCGGTTGAGGCCGCGCGGCTTGGGATGGTTGACGCCGCGCCAGTTGACCGGACCGGCCGCCTGCTCCATGAGCATCCACGGTCCGCCGCCCGCCTGGGAGCGGGTCATGTCCTGGACGAGCGCCCCGTGCTGCGCGCCGAGCGGGTCCCGCGGGTCCGGGTAGATGTCGACCGAGACGACGTCCTCCTCCTCGGCCCAGCGCCACGCGTCCTGGCCCGCCCACATCGGCATGAAGTTGGTGGTGACCGGGATGTGCGGGGTGTGCCGGCGGACGATGTCACGTTCGGCGAGGTAGCACTCCAGGAGCATGTCGCTCGTGAAGCGCTTGAAGTCGAGCATGTGCGTGGGGTTGCGCAGGTAGTGGGCGCGGCGCGGGGGGATGATCTCGTGCCAGCCGTCGTAGCCCTGGCCCCAGAAGGCCGTGCCCCAGGCCCGGTTGAGCGCGTCGAGGGTGCCGTACCTGCGGCGGAGCCAGTCGCGGAAGGAGCCCGCCGCCTCGTCGCCCCAGTCGTAGGTGCAGTACTCGTTGTTGATGTGCCACAGGATGAGGGCCGGGTGGCCGGCGTAGCGGGCGGCCAGGTCCTCGGTGATGGCGGCGGCATAGCGGCGGTAGGTGGCGGAGGAGTGGGAGAAGTGCTGGCGGGAGCCCCACCACTCGACCTGCCCGTTCTCGTCGCGCGGGAGGGTCTCGGGGTGGAGGCGGCCCATCCACGGCGGCGGGGAGGAGGTGGGGGTGGCCAGGACGACGCCGACGCCGTTCGCGTGCATCAGGTCCATCAGCGTGTCCAGCCAGCCGAACTCCCGTGCCCCTGGCCGCGGTTCGAGCTTCGCCCAGGAGAAGACGCCGAGGGTGACGGTGGTGACGCCGGCCTCCCGCATCAGGCGGATGTCCTCGTGCCACACCTCCTCGGGCCACTGCTCGGGGTTGTAGTCACCGCCGAAGAGGACCCGTCCGCGGGTGGCGTCGGCCAGGGTCGGTCGTGCCGGCCCGGACATCAGACCGGGTCCCCGTACTGGATGCCGCGCCCGTTCGTGGCCAGGTACACACGGCCGTACAGGCGCGGGTCGCCGGTGATGGCCTCGCCGGTCCAGCCCCACTGGTGGGCGTCGTCGTTGACGCGGGTCCAGGTCCTCGCGCCGTCGTCGGAGCGCAGGACGGCGGTGCCGGCACCCGTCGAGCCGACCTGGTAGACCGCCGGGTAGGAGGCGCCCTTGGCGGCCTTGCCGAAGCCGAGGGTGTACGAGGCCCGGCAGCCGTCGACCTTCGCGAAGGTCGCCCCGCCGTCGGTGGAGCGGTACAGCCCGTTCTCCTTCGCGCTCAGCCAGAGGTCACCGGTGCGTCCGGGCGCCGCGGCCAGCTTGAACTGGCTGTCCCCTCGCGGCAGTCCGGTCGCGCGGGCCACGAAGGTACGGCCGCCGTCGGTGGCGGCGTACAGCGTTCCCGTGTCGGTGTCGTACGCGTAGAAGAGGCCCGGGTCGGCCGGGTCGGCGACCGGTGTGGCGCCCTTGGGGAAGGAGGGGACCTCGGTCCAGGTGGCGCCGTTGTCGGCGGAGCGGTGGGCGGCGTACTTCGTGCCGTCCCAGTGCACGAACGACCACAGCAGCGCGGTGCCGTCGGCGTTGGTGGCGATCGGTCCGGGGGCGTCCTTGGCGATGCCGGGCTGGGATGCGAAGGGCACCCAGGTCCGCCCGCCGTCGCGGGAGCAGGAGCCGTTGCCGTGGTCGCCCCAGCCGGTGCGGACCACGTACGACGGCTTCGCCGCGGCCTGCGCGAGTCCCGTCGCCGTCGCGAACACGGGGTTGGAGGCCATGCCGCGCGAGGGGGACGCCGTGAGCCGCTCGTGGTACATCGTGCCGATGTCCCCGCTGCCGCTGATCAGGTGCGCCTCGCCGGTCGGCGGCGAGATCAGCTGGCGTACGGACGTCTCCTCCAGGCCCCGGATCTGCGGCGCCCAGCGCTTCAGGTCGCGGGTGCCGTAGAGCGTCGCGCCGGTGCCGTACACGAGGTGCTTCGAGTCGTACGGGTCGAGGGCGAGGGCCTGGATCCACCAGCCGAACTTCGGTTTTTCGGCGCCCCACTTGAGATACGGCGTCTCGGACACGTCAAGGACGGCGGAGTCCTTGAGGGACGTCCAGGTGCGGCCGCCGTCGGAGGTCCGGAACACGGTGTCGATCTCGGCCCAGCGGTTGTTGGTCGAGACGACCACCGTGCCGGGGCGCCGGGCGTCGACGGCCACCCCGCCGTAGGCGAAGGAGTCGGTGCCACCGTCGCTGGTGGTGCCGCCGGGCTTCACCGGGGTCACCTCGGTCCACTTGCCGGTGGTGGTGCGGAGCTTGTGCACACTGCCGTCGGACTGGCCGTTGGGGCCGGGCGCGTCGGCGTACGTCACGTACAGCTCGCGGGAGTGCCTGTCGTACGCGGCGCGGATCGGCACCCTGGCGGAGGTGCCGGTGGGACGGCCGGGGACGGCTTCCCAGGTGGTGCCGTCGCCGGTCCGGAAGAGGTTGGCGGTGGTGCCGTCGCCGTCGCCCCAGCCGGCGTAGACGGTGCGTCCGGCGGCGACGAGCAGGGTGACGCCCTGTCCGGAGGCGCTGGGGGTCGCCGGGAAGCCGGTCGCCGTCGCCCAGGTGGCTCCCCGGTCGGTCGATCTGAGCAGGCCGTCGTGCCGGGTGCCCAGCCACAGGGTGTCGCTGTCGCGCGGGTCGACGAGCAGGCGCTCGCCCGTGCCCCGGCCGTCCTCGTTGGCGCCGAGCTTGACGGTGAGGTCGGTACGGGTCCAGGTGGCGCCGCGGTCCTCGGAGCGGAGGATCGCGCCGTCGCCGGCCCAGGACTGGGTGTAGGTGCCGAGGGCGAGGTAGAGGCGGTCCGGATGGGCGGGGTCGACGGCGATGGCCTCCACGCCGAGGAGGTTCCAGTCGTCCCAGCCGAGGTGGTCGGTCAGCGGGGTCCAGCGGGCCTTGTGGTCGTCCCAGCGGTAGGCGCCGCCGATGTCGGTGCGGGCGTAGGCGAGGCCGCGCCTCGCGGGGTGGAAGAGGACGCCGGTGACGAAGCCGGTGCCGCCGATCACGGCGGTGCGCCATCGGTAACGCCCGGTGGTGGGGCGGTCGTGGACCCCGGTGGCGTGTGCCTGGGCTGTCGGTACGGGGAGGGTGGTGAGGGCCGCGGCGGCTGCGGTGCCGGCGAGTACGGTGCGGCGGCTCGGCTGTGGGGTGCGCATGACATACCTCGTTTTTACGGGGAGGGGGATGGGGGTGGGCGCCTAAGGAGCTCGGGGGTACGGGTTCATCGGCGGGTGCGGGTGGTGCGTGGTTGCTCGCGCAGTTCCCGCGCCCCTTGAAGCCCGGGGCGCGACCCATGCCGCCAAGGGGCGCGGGGAACTGCGCGAACAGCCCCCACTGCTCGCACCCGCCCCCGAACGCGCGCCCCCCGAGCTGTCAGGCGCCCCGGTCAGCCCTTGACCGCGCCGGTGAGCATGCCCTTCTTGAAGTGCTTCTGGACGAAGGGGGACAGGACGGCGACGGGGAGCAGGGCCATCACCATGACCGCCATCTGGATGGCCAGCCCCGACAGCTGACCGGTCCTGATGGCCTGGCTCAGCCCCACCGGGGCCTCCTGCTTCTGCACGAGCTGGATCATGACGTTCTGCAGCGGCATCATGTCCTGGTCGTTCAGGTAGATCGACGCGTTGAACCAGGCGCTCCAGTACCCGACGGCGTAGAACAGCGTGATCACGGCGAGGACCGCCCGGGACAGCGGCATGACGATCTGCCAGAGGATCCGGACGTCACCGGCTCCGTCGATGCGCGCGCTGTCGATGAGTTCCTGGGAGATCCCCATGAAGAAGCCGCGCAGCACCAGGATGTTGAAGATGCTCACCGCGCTCGGCAGGATCAGCGCGAGGTAGGAGTCCATCAGGCCGAGCGACTGCACCAGCAGATAGGTCGGGATGAGCCCCGCGCTGAAGAACATGGTCGCCAGCAGCGTCATCAGGATCCAGCGGTGGCCGAAGGACCCGGTGCGCGAGAGGCCGTAGGCGCACAGGACGGACACCGCCATGGAGAACAGCGTGCCGACCAGGGTGATGAGGACGCTGATGACCGCGGCGCGGGTGACCTGGCCGCCGCTGAGCAGTTCCTCGTAGGCGATGAAGGTGATGCCCTTGGGCACCATCACCAGGCCGCCCGCCTCGTCGATGGTCTTCCGCGACGACAGACTGGTGACGACCACGATCCACAGGGGGAAGAGGACCGCCAGGCAGGCGAACGACAGGGCGATCCCCTTGCCCGCCAGGCCGGCCTTCGAGGGCGCCTCCTCCCAGGACGGCCGGGGCGGGGCCTGCCACCAGCGGGGTGCGGGCTCCCGCCGGTCCGGCCCGGTGTCCTGACGCGGCCGCGCCATCACGGATGTCATTTCTTGTACACCCCCGCTTCGCCCATGAGGTGGGCCACCTTGTTCGCGGCGAGGACCAGGCCGATGCTGACCACGCCCTTGACGAGTCCGGCGGCGGCCGCGTAGCCGAAGTCCTGGTTGCGCACGCCGTTCCACCAGACGAAGGTGTCGAGGACCTCTCCCGCCCCCGGTCCGACGCCGTCGCGTTGCAGCAGGATCTGTTCGAACCCGACGGTCAGGGCGTCGCCGACACGCAGCACGAGCAGCAGGGCGATCACGGGACGCAGGGCGGGCAGCGTGACGTGCCACATGCGGCGCCATCGTCCGGCGCCGTCCATCGCGGCGGCCTCGTAGTGGTCCGTGGGCACCGACGCCAGTGCGGCGAGGAAGACGATGATCCCCCACCCGGCGTCCTTCCACACGCTCTGCGCGGTGATCAGGAACGCGAAGGTGTCCGGGTTGGTCATGATGTCGAGGCCGTCGTAGCCGTTCTGACGCAGCAACTGGGAGAGCATCCCCGCGCCGCCGAACATCTGCTGGAAGACGGCGATGACGAGCACCCAGGAGAAGAAGTGCGGCAGGTAGAGCACGGCCTGCGCGACGGCCCGCACCCGGGGCCGGACCACGCTGTTGATGAGCAGCGCGAGCAGGATCGGGATCGGGAAGAACAGCACGAGCTGGACGATGAACAGCACCAGGGTGTTCTGGACGGCGTTCCAGAAGGCCGAGTCCTCGAAGATCCGCTGGAAGTTCTCCAGGCCCACGAAGGGGCTGTGCAGCATGGAGACGATGCCGTTGTCGCTGATGTAGGGGTCGTAGTCCTGGAAGGCGACGATGTTGCCGAGGACCGGCAGGTAGTTGAAGACCAGGACCAGCACGACGGCCGGCAGCGTCATCAGGAGCAGGACGCGGTCGCGTCGGAACCTGAGCCGCCGGCTCAGCTGCTCCGGGGGACGTCTTCCGGGTGAGCCGGTGGGGCCGCCGGACGTCACCCGGGTCTTCTCCGGCGGGCTGGCCTCGGCTCTGCTGCGAGGCACCGTGCTGTGGGACACAGCCGCTCTCCTTGCCTCAGGGCCTGGTCAGCTCGCCGCCGAGCCGTTCTCGTCGAGGAGCTTCTTGTACCAGTCGCGCAGCTTGTCGCCGCCCTTGCTCTTCCAGTCGGACACGGCCTGCTGCATGTCGCTGATCTTCTTGTGCCCGCGGATGATGTCGTCCTCGAGCTGCTCGAAGTCGTTGGCGAGGTTGGTGTAGCGGGAGGGCTCGGTGATCTGCAGGCCCCAGAAGGGCGTCTTCGTGGTGAAGGCGCCCATCCGCTGCTCCCACTCGACCATGGCCTTGGTGTAGTCCGGCATGTCCGGGTGGGCGGTCGTCGCGGCCGGGCTCGCCACCATGACGTAGGCGTTGAGCACCTCGTTGTTGCCCTTGTCGTTCTTGACGGGGACGCCGTTCTTGATCGTGTAGTGCGTGCCCTCGACGCCGTAGTTGGTCATCATCCACTCCTTGGTGCCGTACGGCGCCGCGGTGACGTTGGCGATCGCCAGCGCGTCCCGGATGACGGACTCGGAGGCCTTCTTGCTGACGAAGGAGAAGATGCCGGCCGGGTTCCCGGCGTACAGCACCGGATCACCGCCGTCGTGCCCCCAGATGTCCATGCCCCAGATCTTGAAGTCGGGGTTCTGCGTGATCTGTGAGGCCTGCTGGCCGTACCAGTTGACGATGTTGTTGTTCCAGATCAGGAACTCGCCGGAGGCGAACTTGGGCGCCGGGTCGGCGATCTGGCTCTTGCCCAGCTTGAAGTTGGGGTGGACGACTCCGGCGGCGAACAGCTTGCGCGTCCACTCGATGGCTTCGAGGTACTCCGGGGTCTCGATGCGGTTGATCAGCTTGCCGTCGACCAGGTTCCACCAGAGCGGCTTCTCCCCGCCCCCGATCACCCCGAAGTTGTTCATCGCGGTCCACTTCATGTCGCCGCAGGCCCACCGCTTGGCCCGGGCGTTGGTGATGTCCTTGCACAACGCCATGAACTCCTCGGAGGACCGGGGGACTTCGTAGCCCTCCTCGTCGAAGATGTCCTGGCGGTAGAGGGGCACGATGGTCGCCACGGACGGGGCGGGCATCGGCAGGCCCATCAGCTTGCCGCCGAAGATGGAGCGCTGCCAGGCGTCGCTGGGGATCGCGGCGAGGTTGGGGTACTCCTCGACCTTGTCCCCGGAGAGGTACGGGCCGAGGTCGGCGAACTTCCCGATGATGGCGCTGGGTATCTTGCCCATCATGTTCCAGCCGGGGATGACGACCATGTCCGGGACGTCGCTGGAGGCGAGGACCGCGCCGAGTTTCTGGTCGTAGGTGTTGCCGTCCTGGTTCCGCCACCGGACGTCGACGCCGATCAGGTCGTTCATCGACGTGTAGTAGGAGTTGTCGCTCTTGGGCGGCGAGCCCCAGAACGGCGACATGATGGTGACCTTGCCGCCCTTGCCGAGCTTCTCGGTGACCGAGGTCTTGAGCGCGGAGCCGTCGAGCCGGGCGGTGAAGCCCATCGACGAACCGTTCTTCGACGGGATGTCCGGCTTCACCACGTTGCTGGCCGCGTACGCCGGAAGGATCTTCTTGGCGTCCTTGCCCGAGGTGGTGCCCTCGCGCGAGCCGCTGTCCGAGCCGCCGCAGGCGGACAGCAGGGGCAGCCCCCCGGCCACCGCTGCGGTGGCGACCGCCGTGGAAGCGAGGAAGCTTCTCCGGCTGGGGGAGGAGGGGGCGGAGTTCGGCGTCATTGCGTCAACCCTTCATGGCGCACACCAGGACACCCGGCGGTGGCCGTCGGCTGCGGTGTCTTCGACAGAACTGGCTGTGCAGAAGCGATGCTCGTCGGAGGGAGAGGGAGCACGCGAAGCGGTTCCCTCCGCAGTCGAAGCGCTTCGATGTTGCTGCGAGGTTAAGTGAACGACCGGGGGTGCACAAGGGTCGATTCGCAGATTCCTCGGAGGTGTCGGGGACTGGAGCAACCTCTTCCGATCTTCGCTCTCCACGGCCTGAATGACGGTGCGGATACGGATCTGTTGCGCCTTGGTCTCTTGACACCCACCCCACCGTCGAACCAGCATCGAAGCGCTTCGAAAGCACCTAGTCGCTCCATCGCAAAGGGATCCCCACGTGACCGCAGAGACGACTCCCACGCCACCCTTCCGTGATCCGCAGTTGCCGGTCGCGAAGCGCATCGACGATCTGCTCCAGCGGCTCACCCCGGACGAGCGGATCGCGTTCCTGCACCAGTTCGCGCCCGCCGTCGACCGTCTCGGGGTGGCCGCGTTCCGTACCGGCCAGGAGGCGCTGCACGGGGTGGCGTGGATGGGGCCGGCGACGGTGTTCCCGCAGGCCGTCGGGCTCGGCGCCACCTGGAACGAGGACCTCGTGCGCCGCGTCGGCGAGGCCGTGTCCAGGGAGGTCCGCGCGATGCGGGCCCACGACGACCGGGTCGGCCTCAACGTCTGGTCCCCCACGGTCAACCTGCTGCGCCACCCCCTGTGGGGCCGCAACGAGGAGGGCTACTCGGAGGACCCGCGGCTGACCTCGGCGATCGCGACCGCGTACACGCGCGGCCTGCGCGGCGACCACCCCACGTACTGGCGCACGGCCCCGGTCCTCAAGCACTGGCTGGCGCACAACAACGAGACCGACCGCTCCACCTCCTCCTCCTCGGTCCGCCCCCGGGTCCTGCGCGAGTACGACCTGCGCGCCTTCCGGGAGACCGTCGAGGCGGGCGCGGTGGCCGGCGTCATGCCCGCCTACAACCTGGTCAACGGCCGCCCCAACCACGTCTCGCCCCTCCTGGCCGAGCAGCTGCGGACCTGGACCGCCGAGCCCCTGCTGGTCTGTTCGGACGCGGGCGCGCCGTCGAACCTGGTCGACTCCGAGCACTACTACGACACCCATGAGGAGGCAACCGCCGCCTCGTTGCGGGCCGGCGTCGACAGCTTCACCGACCACGGCACCGACGGTTCCACGATCACCGGACGCGTCCGGGGCGCCCTGACCCGGTCCCTGCTGACCATGGACGACATCGACGAGGCGGTCCGCCGCCAGCTCTCCGTCCGCTTCCGCCTCGGCGAGTTCGACCCCGGCAGCGACCCGTACGCCGACGTCAAGGACTTCGACACCCCGGCCCACCGCGCCCTCGCCCGCGAGGCCGCGGAGCAGGCGGTCGTCCTGCTCAGGAACGAGGGCGGCCTGCTGCCGCTCGCCGCCGACACCCGCGTCGCCGTCGTCGGTCCGCTCGCCGACGAGTGCAAGCTCGACTGGTACAGCGGCACCCTGCTGCACCGCTCGACCCCGCTCGAAGGTCTGTACGACCGCTTCGGCGCCGAGCGCGTGACGTTCGCCGAGGGCGTGGACCGCGTACGCCTGCGGGCGCACTCCACCGGCGCGTTCGTGTCCGTCCCCGAGGCCCCGGAGGCCGCCGACGAGGTGCGCGGCGCACAGGGGGCGCTCGACCCGGCGCTCCTGGCCGGCCGCACCGATCTGTCGCCGCTCACCACGGACCCGGACGGCAGCGAACTGGCCCTCGTCGACTGGGGCGAGGGCGTGCTCACCCTCCGCGCGCCGGACGGCCGCTATCTCTCGGTCGCCGACGACGGATTCCTGCGCGCCTCCGCCGACCAGCCGGGGGGCTGGTTCGTCCAGGAGACGTTCCGCCTGGAGCCCTGCGCACCCCACGGAACGGGCCACCTCCTCAAGCACCTGGGAACAGGCCGGTACGTCACTGTCGGCACCGACGGGGTGAAGGTTGCCGACGGTGATCCGGAAACCTTCGACGTGGTCGTGACCGAACGCGGCGAGGCCGCCGTCGCACGGGTGGCCGCCGAGGCCGACGTCGTCCTCGTGGTCGCGGGCAACGACCCGCACATCAACGGCCGCGAGACCGAGGACCGTACGACCCTCGCCCTCCCCGCCCACCAGGAACGGCTGCTGCGCGCGGCCCGCACGGCCAACCCGAACACGGCCCTGGTCCTGGTCTCGGCCTATCCCTATGCCGTCGACGTCACCGGTCTGCCCGCCGCCCTGTGGACCGCGCACGGCGGCCAGGCCGCGGGCACCGCCCTGGCCCGGGTCCTCGCCGGCGACGTCTCCCCCGCGGGCCGCCTCCCGCAGACCTGGTACGCGGCCGACGCCGACCTCCCCGGCCTCCTCGACTACGACGTGATCGGCTCCCGCCAGACGTACCTCTACTTCGAGGGCACCCCGCTGTTCCCGTTCGGCCACGGCCTGTCCTACGCGGAGTTCGCCTACGGAAACCTGGCCGCCCGGGTGGACGACGACGGCCTGACGGTCTCCTTCACCGTCACCAACACGGGCGCCGTGACCGCCGACGAGGTCGCCCAGCTCTACGTCCGCGCCGAGGACCCCTCGGTCCCGCGCCCGCGCCGCGAGCTGGCCGGCCACCGTCGTGTGACCCTCGCTCCGGGTGCCTCGACGGAGCTGACCTTCCGGCTCCCGCTGTCCGTACTGGAGTTCTGGGACGTGGCCCACGGCACCTGGCGTCTGGAGCCGGGCGCCTACGAGCTGCTGGCCGGCGCGTCCAGCGAGGACGTCCGCCTCCGTACGACCGTCACCGTCGACGGTGAACCCCTCGCCCCGCGCCCGGTGCTGACCCGCGGCATGGACGCGGCGGACTTCGACGAACAACGTGACACGGAGATCGTCGACCGTACGAAGGTGTCCGGCGACGCGGTGACACCGGTGGGCGACGGGCCCGGCGAACTGCTGTATCGCGGCTGCGACTTCGGGGCGGGGGTCACCGAGGTGACGGTCGAGGCGGCGGGCGCGGGGAGCGTCGAGCTCGCGCTCGTCGACGGTTCGGCACCGACGACGCTGACACTCGACCGCCCCACCGGCAGCCCGTACGCGTACACGACCCTGCGCGCCGCGTTCTCGGCGGCGGGGACGCACGACGTGCGGGTGGTGCTGCGCGGCCCGCTGCGGCTGGCGCACGTCGGCTTCTCCGGCTGAGGGTCCGGAGCGAGCCGGCACACAGAAGGGGCCCGGCACCGGAAGGCATCGGTGCCGGGCCCCTTCGTCCCGGGATCTGACCCCAGACTACATGAAAATGATTGTCACAAGCTAGAGGTGGCCGGGAACTGCGGGCCGCCCGGCCGTTCCGACGGCGCTCAGAGCTGGAGCCCCGTCAGCACCATCACCCGCTCATAGGTGTAGTCGTCCATGGCGAAGCGCACACCCTCCCGCCCGACGCCGGACTGCTTCACCCCGCCGTACGGCATCTGGTCGGCGCGGTAGGACGGCACGTCCCCGATGACCACGCCGCCCACCTCCAGCGTGCGGTGGGCCCGGAAGGCGGTCTGCAGGTCGTGGGTGAAGACACCCGCCTGCAGGCCGTACTTGGAGTCGTTGACGGCGGCGAAGGCCGCGGCCTCCCCCTCCACCTTCCGTACGGTGAGGACGGGCCCGAAGACCTCCTCGCAGGAGACGTTCACGTCGGCGGGCACGTCGGCGAGGACGGTCGGCGCGTACGAGGCGCCGTCACGCTTGCCGCCGGTGAGCAGGGTGGCGCCGGCGTCGACCGCCTCCTGGACCCATGCCTCGACCCGCTGGGCGGCGTCCTCGCTGACCAGCGGGCCCACGTCGGTCGCCGCGTCGGACGGGTCACCCGTCACCTGCGCCTCGACGGCGGCGACGATGCGCGGCAGCAGCCGGTCGTACACGGACGCGTCCGCGATCACCCGCTGCACGGAGATGCAGGACTGGCCGCCCTGGTAGTTCGAGAAGGTCGCGATGCGGCCGGCGGCCCAGTCGAGGTCCTCGTCGCTCGCGTAGTCGGCGAGCACGACCGCCGCACCGTTGCCGCCCAGCTCCAGGGTGCAGTGCTTGCGCGGCGCCGAGTCCATGATCGCGTAACCGACCTTCTCGGACCCGGTGAAGGAGATCACGGGCAGCCGCTCGTCCTGGACCAGGGCGGGCATACGGTCGTTCGCGACCGGCAGGATGCTCCAGGACCCGGCGGGGAGCGCGGTCGCCGCGTCCGCGAGCAGGTCACCGATGATCAGCCCGGACAGGGGGGTGGCGGGGGCCGGCTTCAGGATGATCGGCACACCGGCCGCGATCGCCGGGGCGATCTTGTGGGCGCAGAGGTTGAGCGGGAAGTTGAAGGGCGCGATCCCGAGGACGACGCCCTTGGGGAAGCGGCGCGTGAGGGCGAGCCGCCCCTGTCCGCCCAGATCGGTGTCGAGCCGCTGCGCCTCACCGCCGTTGAACCGCCGGGCCTCCTCGGCGGCGAACCGGAACACCGAGACCGCCCGGCCGACCTCGCCGCGCGCCCACTTGATGGGCTTGCCGTTCTCGGCGGAGATCAGCTGCGCGATCTCCTCGGTCCGCTCGACGAGACTCCTGCTGACGTGGTCGAGCACGGCGGCCCGGACATGCGCGGGCGTCGCCGCGAACTCGTCCCGTACGGCGTACGCGGCGGCCACGGCCTCTTCGACCTGCTCGTCCGTCGGCACGCTCACCGTGCCGACCAGGCGGCCGTCCCAGGGCGACGTCACATCGAACGTGGTCGCACCGGTGGCCCGACGGCCGGCGAGCCAGAAGGCGTGAGTGGCGGTCATAGTCGATCCCGGCCCTTCGGTGGGTACACATGTCGTCTTCCGGCTCCACGGTAGGCCCGCGACGGCGGAGGACGGCTTGTCCGGGACGTATGAGTACGGCTTGAGGATGTGCCGGATTGGCGGGGTGGTCGGGTGCCGGTCCGGTGGGGCTTCTCGCGCAGTTCCCCGCGCCCCTAAAAGCTCAGGCCCTGCGGGCCTGAAAAGCAGAGGGCGCAGCCCTGCTTTTCAGGGGCGCGGGGAACTGCGCGACCAGCCCCCACCGGACGGACGTCTGGGGGCCGAAGGGGCGCAGCCCCTCAAGGATGGGAAGGGTAGGGGCGGCGGGGGCGAAAAAGACCCCCTACTCCCCCGCGGCAGCCGTCGCCTTCAACGCCAGCCACAACTCCATCCGCACATCGGGATCGTCCAGCGAGCGCCCCACGATCTCCTCCACCCTCCGCATCCGGTACCGCAACGTATGCCGATGCACCCCCAGATCGGCGGCAGCGGCATCCCACTGCCCGTGCCGGGACAACCACGCCCGCAACGAGGCGACGAGATCCCCCCGCCCGGTCGCGTCGTGCTCACGCAGCGGCCGGAGCAGACTGTCCGCGAACGCCCGCACCGCGTCGTCACCGAGCAGCGGCAGCACGGACCCAGCGGCCAGCTCCTCGTGCTCGACGAGACACCGCCCCCGTCGCCGTGCCACGGACAGCGCCTGCTCGGCCTGCTTGTACGCGGAGGCGGCCGCGATCGGCCCGGCGGGCGCGGACAGCCCGACGACCAGCTCCTCCTCCTCGACGGAGACGGAGACGGAGACCGGGACCTCGGCAGAGGCAGAAGCAGAGGCAGAGGCAGAGGCGGAGCCACCCGCCCCGGCCCCCGGATCCCGCCCGTCCGCCCGAGCCGTCTCCAACGCCACCGCGAACGCCCCGCACGCCGCGACCGCCGCTCCCCCGTCCACGGCGAGCACCACCAGCCGCTCCCCGTCCGGCACGACGAGTACGGCCTCCCCGGCCCGCGCGGCGGCGGCTTCCACCACCTCGACGAGCTGTCCGAGCAGATCACCGCCCGAGCGGACGACGACCGTCGGCCCCGAGGAGGACTCCGCGAGGATCAGCCGGAACGGGGCGTCCAGCAGCTCCCCGTACAGATCCCCGGCGACCGCGCGCGCGTGGTCGCACTCCCCGGCCAGCAGCATCCGCAGCACCGCCGCGCCGATCCGCTGCTCGGCGGCGTGCAGCGAGCGCGAGCGTTCCGTGGTGAGGGTCAGCAGGGCGATCGCGGAGTGCACGGCGTACCGCTCGGCCGTGCCGAGGGCCGCCGCCGTGCCGACGGCGAGGGCGGCGCGGGCCCGGCGCCCGGTGCCGAGGGAGTGCAGTTCCACGCGGTCCTCGCCGCCGACGACCGCGCTGGCCGGCGCAGGGCGGTCGCGCAGCCGTTCGACGTCGGCGGTGAGCCGGCCGGCCCGCCGCTCCGCCCAGTCGGGCGCCACCGCGACGACCGCGCCGGAGGCGTCGTACAGGGCGGCCCACCCGTCGACCTGCCCGGCGAGCGCGCCGAGCAGCCCCTCGGGACCGTCGGTCAGCGCCTGCCGGGTCAGTTCCCGCTGGGCGGCGAAGCCCGCCGTCACCGCCCGGTACTGCTCGGCGGCGATGGCGGCCGACACCGCCTTGCTGATGGCGAGGAAGGGCGTACGCCGGGGCACCTCCAGCAGGGGCAGCCCCTCCCCCCGGGCCGCGGCGACGAGGGCCTCGGGGATGTCCTCGTAGTGCACCCCGACGGCGAAACCGAGCCCGACGACCCCGGCGCCCACCAGCCGCCGCACATAGCGCCGCATCGCCTCCGGATCCTCCGCGTCCAGTGTCAGCGCGGTGATCAGCAGCAGCTCCCCGCCCTCCATGTACGGCACGGGATCGGCCAGCTCGCTGGCGTGCGCCCAGCGCACCGGCACGTCCAGGCGGTCCTCGCCCGCCCGCACGGTCAGCTTGAGCGTGGAGTGGTGGACGAGCGAGGCGAGCGTCGGGGGCATGAGACCTTCGGGTCGACGTGGGCTTGCGGCCACCGGGGCCTTCGGGTGACCTTTTGGCCGCCGCGTATGAACGACCTGTCCCGATTCTGCCTCACCGTACGATCACAGGTCCCCCACACCGCACACCGAATGGCTCGAACCGAGCGGCCCCGGCCCGCCGCTCAGCCGCGCAGATCCACCAGCAGCGGGGGCGCGTGCTCGCCCCGCACGGTCGTCAGCGACAGCACCGCGTGGCCCGGGGGCACGCCGTGCGCGAGTTCGGAGGCGGACCAGCGCTCCCGTTCGACCTGGCGCACGGTCACGGCCCGCGCCGTGGGCGCGTGGCCGGTGATCATCCGACGCAGGGCGTGCCAGGCCTTTCCGGCCGGGGAGTCGGCGATGATCTGCCGGTCGGTGACGTCCCGCGCCTCGGTCCACTCCTTGCCCCAGACCTCGGCGAAGTCCTGCCCGTCCCACGGGGTGAGCCCGGACAGCGCCATCCGGCAGCCGGTGGCGCCGAGCAGCGGCCCGCGCAGCGGCCGGGGCACGTCGTCGAGGGTGCGCAGGGTGAGGACGGCGCCCGCGTTGGTCGAGCGCAGCCGCTGGATCCCGCGGACGGCCTCCGGCGTGACGACCCCGCTCGCGTCGTCCAGCACGAGGCAGGCGAACAGCGACCGGTCGTCCCGTACGGCGACGCTTGCCGTGAACTGTGCGAGCACCAGCCGCGCCAGGATGCGCGAGGCGTCGGCGTGGCCGCGTTCGGGGAGGTCGATACGGACCCGTACCGGGTGGTCGAGGGCGCGCAGGGAGAAGGGCCGGGACTGGCCGGAGGTGTCGAAGAACGTGGCGAAGGCGGGCCGGTCGAGGAGGGCGACCCGGTCGGCCAGGACCCCGCCGACGTCGCCGGGGTGCCCGAGCTGGCGCTCCCGCGCGTCCAGTTCCCGCAGCAGGGACTCCTGCCCGGCGTCCTGGAGGGCCCGGCGCAGCTCGCCCAGCGGGCCGGGAGAGCCGTCCAGGAGCTGGCGCAGCTGCGGCACCGACGGGAAGCGCCCGTGCACCGCCCGGTACGGGCCGAGCAGCTGGGCGAGGACGGTGGTGGAGCGGCGGCTGTCCCCGCCGGGGTGCGGGTCGGCCAGGTCGCCGACGAGCGCCTCCGCGAGGACGGCGGCGGCCTCGTCGGGGTCCGTGGTCCCGCCGTAGAGGTCGAGGTCGTAGACGGACTCCGGGTTCCCGATGCGTACGACGACGTCATACGCGTCGGCCGGGCCGAGGCCCGCCCCGGCCGCCCCCACGACCACCACCGCGGCCCGCCCCGCGAGCGCGTGCAGGCACAGCGACTCGGCGACGGGCCAGACCACGCTGCCGGTCTTGCCCGATCCGGCGGGTCCGACGGCCAGCAGGGACGTGCCCAGCAGATCGGGGCCGAGGGCGAGGCCCGTGCCCCGGTAGGCGTAGGGGTTGCGCGGGTCGTCGACGGTGCCGCCCAGGCGGACCTGGCCGGTGACCAGGTCGTGCCGGGCGAGCCGGCCGGGCAGGTCCCGCTCCCCCGAGGGGTGCAGACACGCCGCCGCGCCGTCCTTCAGCACCGCGCCGGTGAACGTCGCCATGCTGTGCCGCCCGCTGCGCACGCCCTGCCACGCCCGCATGATCCGCGCGTGGTCCACGTCCCGCATGAGCCCGGCCGCGGCCTCTCGCACCAGCCGCTCGGCGGCATCCCCGGCCCCGGCCTCGCGGAGCTGGTTCCACTGGGCGGGGTCGTCCTGGGGCGGCGGTACCACCTGCCGTGTCTGGGGTCGGCGCAGGCGCGGGGCGCCGTACCGGCGCCAGACCTCGCCCCAACGGCCGAGCCGCCCGACACCGACCAGGATCGCCAGGGCGACGACCGTGTACCAGACGTAGCTGATGACCACGGCGGAGTAGGAGTGGGCCGGCGCCCAGGAGTCCGGGATCATCGCGAAGAGCGGCACCAGCCACCAGCCGCCGAGGTAGCCGTTCCAGAGCAGGGACCAGATCAGCCAGCCGACCAGGAAGGCGATGAGGGCGCCGCCGAGCAGCTGCCGGGCGGGGACGGTCTCCGGTTCCTCCTCCGGCCGCGACTCGTGCCCGAACCGCCACACGCCGGGGGCCGCGTCGGGCCGCGGCGTGCGCAGCCAGGACAGGAAGGCGTTCCCGTCCGGCCTCGGCGGTGCCCCGGGAGACCCCGCGGGCCGGGGAGGCGGGGGAGGTGCGGCGGGCATCTCCGGCGACCCCGCCGGTCGGGGCACGGGGTTCGCGTGCGTCCCTCGCGCGTCCCGCCGTCCGTCGCTGTCCATCGCGCTTGCCCCCTGACCAGCCGTTCCGTCCACCATCAGCGAGCCAATCTAACGCCCTCGCAAGGGGAGTTCACCGCTTACGCGGCCGGACGGGCCGGGAAGCGGTCCGTCCGTGCCCCTCGGCCGCCGATTGGCCCCCGGCGGCGCGCCATGTCCATCAAGGACAAGCGGGGCCGTCAACAACGCCCACATGGAGCATGCCCAGTGTTCCTTCCCGGTCCTAGCCTGCGAGTAAAAGAAGACAAGCGTCCGCAAGAGCCCCAGGAGCCCCACATGAGCGCACTTCCCCAGGAGCGCCGCGTAGTCACCGCCATCCCCGGACCGAAGTCCCAGGAACTGCAGGCTCGTCGTGTCGCCGCCGTCGCGGCGGGCGTGGGGTCCGTGCTGCCCGTGTTCACCGCGCGCGCGGGCGGCGGCATCATCGAGGACGTCGACGGCAACCGGCTGATCGACTTCGGTTCGGGCATCGCCGTCACCAGCGTCGGCGCCAGCGCCGAGGCCGTCGTCCGCCGGGCCACCGCCCAGCTCCAGGACTTCACGCACACCTGTTTCATGGTCACCCCGTACGAGGGCTACGTCGCCGTCGCCGAGGCCCTCGCCGAGCTGACCCCGGGCGACCACGCCAAGAAGTCCGCGCTGTTCAACAGTGGCGCCGAGGCCGTCGAGAACGCGGTGAAGATCGCCCGGTCGTACACCAGGCGGCAGGCCGTGGTCGTGTTCGACCACGGCTACCACGGCCGCACCAACCTCACGATGGCGCTGACCGCGAAGAACATGCCGTACAAGCACGGCTTCGGCCCGTTCGCGCCCGAGGTGTACCGCGTGCCCGTCGCGTACGGCTACCGCTGGCCGACCGGCCCGGAGAACGCCGGCCCGGAGGCCGCCGCGCAGGCGATCGACCAGATCGCCAAGCAGGTCGGCGCGGAGAACGTGGCCGCGATCATCATCGAGCCGGTGCTCGGCGAGGGCGGCTTCATCGAGCCGGCCAAGGGCTTCCTGCCCGCGATCCGGAAGTTCGCCGCCGACAACGGCATCGTCTTCGTCGCCGACGAGATCCAGTCGGGCTTCTGCCGCACCGGCCAGTGGTTCGCCTGCGAGGACGAGGGCATCGTCCCGGACCTGATCACCACGGCCAAGGGCATCGCCGGCGGCCTGCCGCTGGCCGCCGTCACCGGCCGCGCGGAGATCATGGACGCGGCGCACGCGGGTGGCCTGGGCGGCACCTACGGCGGCAACCCCGT
The DNA here is from genome assembly GCF_042802995.1 of Streptomyces sp. NPDC057438. Classification (NCBI taxonomy): domain Bacteria; kingdom Bacillati; phylum Actinomycetota; class Actinomycetes; order Kitasatosporales; family Streptomycetaceae; genus Streptomyces; species Streptomyces sp. NPDC057438. The sequence goes on along the minus strand of NZ_JBHVDD010000060.1, from coordinate 36,465 downwards.
CGCCTGCGCGGGCGCCCTCGGCTCGATCGAGACGATGAGGGAGCTGGACCTCAACGCCCGGGCGAAGAGCATCGAGGCGACGATGAAGGCCCGCCTCACCGCCATGGCCGAGAAGTTCGACATCATCGGTGACATCCGCGGCCGCGGCGCGATGATCGCCATCGAGCTGGTCAAGGACCGTACGACGAAGGAGCCGAACCCGGAGGCGACCGCCGCGCTGGCGAAGGCCTGCCACCAGGAAGGTCTGCTCGTCCTGACCTGTGGCACCTACGGCAACGTCCTGCGCTTCCTGCCGCCGCTCGTCATCGGCGAGGACCTGCTGAACGAGGGCCTCGACATCATCGAGCAGGCGTTCACCGGCGTCTGACGCACGCCGTACGGTGCCGGGCGCCCCGTTCCCGGGGGCCCGGCACCGCTTCTTCTTGCGGGACACCCGCATACGGAATGTCCCACCCGCCTCCGACGTCCCACGCTCCCCGGAACCGGAATCCGGTCCCGGGGCCGGATGCCGATTCCGGTCCCTGTGGACAGGCGTCGGAGCGCGTGAAGAAGGTGTGCAAGGTGCATGAGGGGTCGCGGTTCCTGCTGTCCCGGCCGCGTTCCCTGCCGTAGGTTCTGATGCAGATGAGAGATACACCCCGCCCACAGGGGACTGTGGGTGACACCGGGTCGGGGCCTCCCCAGCTTCGCCTTGGTCGTGCCCTCGCGCACACACACGGAGCTTCCGGCTCCGGATCTCCTCACCGATCGGACGGCCGCCCGCCCCAAACCCCCCGGGGCGTGCGGCACGCCGATCCGGACGGCCGTCCTCGAACCACCCCCCCTGTTCGAGGACGGCCGACCAACCTCTTCGGCCGGCGCGCCGCCCTCCTCCTTCTCGGCGTCCCGGCCCTCCTCTTCGCGGTGATCACCTGGCAGGTCCTCGCGCACGGCCCGCTGGCCCGCGCGGACGAACGCCTCAGCGGCCTGCTCGTCCACCGGGGCGCGCCCACCCAGTTCCTCGCCGACCTCGGCAACGTCTCGGTCGCCGTCCCGGTCCTCGCCCTCATGCTGCTGTACGTCGCGTGGCGCGCGCGGGCCGACGGCCGGCGGTACGCGTGGCGGCCGTCCGCCGCGGCGGCGCTCCTCCTGGCCGCCGTGCCGCTCTGGGTGATCCCCCTGAAGGAGCTCATCTCCCGGCCGGGTCCGCCGGTCATGGGTCCGGGCACGGGTTTCTACCCCTCCGGCCACACCGCGACCGCCTCCGTCGCGTACGGCGCCGCCGTCGTGCTCCTGCTGCCCCTGCTGCGCGGCGCCCCCGCGCGCCGCGCGGTCGTGGTGCTCGCGGTCGTGCTGAACATCGGGGTGGGCTTCGGTCTGGTGCGCCAGGGATACCACTGGCCGCTCGACGTGGTGGCGAGCTGGTGCGTGTGCGTGCCGCTGCTGTTCTCCCTGTGGTTCCGGGTGGGCCGGGGGGCTCACGGGTGACGTCCGCGTCGGCCGCACGGGCGGCCGACGAGAGCGACGCCGCCGGGAAGGGCCGCCGTCACCACGTCCGGTCGGCCGGGGGACGGCCGCCGTCGGCTGTGGCACTCAGCTCCCCGGCTGCCGGTCCTCGTCCCTGGCCAGGCTCGCCGCCGCCTCGTGCATCGCCAGTTCGAGCAGTGCCGGATCGGTGAGGGTGCCGCTGCCGTCCGGCGGGATCAGCCAGCGGACCCCGCCGGTCTGCCGTCCCGGGTACGGCACCACGATCCAGGTGCCGCCGCCCGCACTGCGCACCCCGGTGCCGAGCCACCGCGACGCCGTGCCCGGCGGGACGAAGAAACCCATGCGGTCGTCGCCGAAGTCGGCGAGCACGGGTCCGGGCCGGTCGATGATGCGGGTCAGGACATCGAGGGTGGGATAGCCGAGCAGGCCCGGCAGGATCAGTACGTCCCAGGCCCTGCCCGCCGGAAGCAGGGCGACCCCCAGGGGGTTGCGCTCCCACTCCCAGCGGCAGGCCTCGGGATCCGGTGATACGGATGCCAGCCACTCGGCCGCCGTCTTGGCCCCAGTCATGACAGGGACCTTCCTCTCTCTAGAGCTCCGTCGGACGCGGTTTTCGCGTCAGGAGCACAGACAGAGGTTCCGGCCGGGCATTACGCAGGTTCCGGCCACTTCTTGGTGGTGAAGGGAGTAGCAAGGCCCAGCAGGGCGCACGCCTGTTGATCACCCGCGCGCCTTCACGCCCCGCCGAGCACCGGATTCCGGTCTCCGTGCCTCAGCTGTCGAAGCCCAGTCCCAGCCGGTCCATGGCCTTCAGCCACAGGTTGCGGCGCCCGGCGTGGGAGTCGGCGCGGGCCAGGGACCACTTGGTGAGGGCGATGCCGGTCCAGGCGAACGGCTCCGGCGGGAACGGCAGCGGCTTCCTGCGGACCATCTCCAGTTCGGTGCGCTCCGTGCGCTCGCCCGCGAGCAGGTCGAGCATGACGTCGGCGCCGAACCGGGTGGCGCCCACCCCCAGCCCCGTGTACCCGGCGGCGTAGGCGACTCTGCCCTGGTGGGCGGTGCCGAAGAACGCCGAGAAGCGGGAGCAGGTGTCGATCGCGCCGCCCCAGGCGTGGGTGAAGCGCAGGCCCTCCAGCTGCGGGAAGCAGGTGAAGAAGTGTCCGGCGAGTTTGGCGTACGTCTCCGGCCGGTCGTCGTACTCGGCGCGCACCCGGCCGCCGTAGGGGTACACCGCGTCGTAGCCGCCCCAGAGGATGCGGTTGTCGGCGCTGAGCCGGAAGTAGTGGAACTGGTTGGCCGAGTCCCCGAGCCCCTGCCGGTTCTTCCAGCCGATCGACGCCAGCTGCTCGGCGGTCAGCGGCTCCGTCATCAGGGCGTAGTCGTAGACCGGGACGGTGTACGCGCGGACGCGCCGGACCAGGCTGGGAAAGATGTTCGTGCCGAGTGCCACCTGCCGGGTACGGACCTGGCCGTAGGGGGTGCGGACGGCCATGCCGGCGCCGTACGCCTTGAGGTTCAGCGCGGGGGTGTGCTCGTAGACGCGGACGCCCAGGTTCAGGCACGCCCGCTTGAGGTTCCAGGCGAGCTTGGCCGGATGCAGCATGGCGACGCCCCGGCGGTCGTACAGGCCCGCCCGGAAGGTCGGTGAGGCGACCTGGTCGCGGACGGCGTCGGTGTCCAGGAACTCGACGCCGTCGGCGAGGCCCTTACCGGCGATCTCGTCGTACCAGTCGCGCAGTTCCCGGGCCTGGTAGGTCTCGGTGGCGACGTCGATCTCGCCGGTGCGTTCGAAGTCGCAGTCCAGGCCGTGGCGGGCGACCGCCGCCTCGATCTCGTCGAGGTTGCGGGCGCCCAGCTCCTCCAGCGTGTGGATCTCGTCCGGCCAGCGGGCGAGGCCGTTGGCCAGGCCGTGGGTGAGCGAGGCGGCGCAGAAGCCGCCGTTGCGGCCGGAGGCGGCCCAGCCCACCTCGCGGCCTTCCAGCAGGACCACGTCCCGCCCGGGGTCGCGCTCCTTGGCGTTCAGCGCGGTCCACAGCCCGCTGTAGCCACCGCCGACGACCAGCAGGTCGCAGGTCTCGGCGCCGGTGAGCGCGGGCTCGGGGTGGGGTTTGCCCGGGTCTTCGAGCCAGTACGGGACCGGCCGGGCTTCGGAGAGCGACTTCGTCCAACGGCTCATGGCGCTTGGGGCCATGATTTCAACTCCCTACGGAAGGTGCGCGGAAAGGCTCATGCCTTCTGCTTGTTGCGGCGATTGCCGATGATCATGGAGACCAGCACCAGCAGGACGGCGACCAGGAACATGGCCGTACCGATGACATTGATCTGGACGGGCGTTCCGCGCTGTGCCGAACCCCAGACGAACATGGGGAAGGTGACGGTCGAGCCCGCGTTGAAATTGGTGATGATGAAGTCGTCGAAGGAGAGCGCGAAGGCGAGCATCGCGCCCGCGGCGATTCCGGGGGCCGCGATCGGCAGGGTGACCCTGATGAAGGTCTGGAAGGGCCCGGCGTAGAGGTCCTGGGCGGCCTGCTCCAGGCGCGGGTCCATCGACATCACGCGCGCCTTGACCGCCGTGACGACGAAGCTCAGGCAGAACATGATGTGTGCGATGAGGACGGTCCAGAAGCCCAGCTGGGCGCCCATGTTGAGGAACAGGGTGAGCAGCGAGGCCGCCATGACGACCTCGGGCATCGCCATCGGCAGGAAGATCAGCGAGTTGACGGCACCGCGGGCCCGGAAGCGGTAGCGGACCAGCGCGAAGGCGATCATCGTGCCGAGGACGGTCGCGCCGATCGTCGCCCAGAACGCGATCTGCAGGCTGAGGGAGAGCGAGCCGCACATGTCGGCGACCCCGCAGGGGTCCTGCCAGGCGTCCGTGGAGAACTGCTGCCACTGGTAGTTGAAGCGGCCCTTCGGCTTGTTGAAGGAGAACACCGTGACGACGACGTTCGGCAGCAGCAGATATCCGAGCGTGAGCAGTCCCGCGATGACCACGAGATGGCGCTTGAGCCAGTTGACGAAGGCCATTTAAACCAGATCCTCCGTCCCGGACCGGCGGATGTAGAGCGTGACCATGAAGAGGATCGCGGCCATCAGGATGAAGGAGAGGGCCGCGGCCGTCGGATAGTCCAGGATGCGCAGGAACTGCGACTGGATCACGTTTCCGACCATGCGCGTGTCCGTGGATCCGAGCAGGTCCGCGTTGACGTAGTCACCGGCCGCCGGGATGAACGTCAGCAGCGTGCCGGAGACCACGCCCGGCATCGACAGCGGGAAGGTCACCTTGCGGAAGGTGGTGACCGGCCTGGCGTACAGGTCGCCCGCGGCCTCGTGCAGCCGTCCGTCGATGCGCTCCAGGGAGGTGTAGAGCGGCAGGATCATGAACGGCAGGAAGTTGTAGGTCAGACCGCAGACCACCGCGAGCGGCGTGGCCAGCACCCGGTCGCCGGCCGTCCAGCCGAGCCAGTTGGTGACGTCCAGGACGTGCAGGGTGTTGAGGGCACCGACGACCGGGCCGCTGTCCGCGAGGATCGTCTTCCAGGCGAGGGTGCGGATCAGGAAGCTGGTGAAGAAGGGCGCGATCACCAGGATCATGATCAGGTTCCGCCAGCGTCCCGCGCGGAACGCGATGAGGTACGCGAGCGGGTAGCCGAGGATCAGGCACAGGATCGTGGCGGCACCGGCGTACAGGATCGAGCGCAGGAACTGCGGCCAGTACTCGGACAGCGCGTCCCAGTAGGTGGCGAAGTGCCAGGTGACCTTGTAGCCCTCCTCCAGGGAGCCCGTCTGCACGGACGTGGAGGCCTGGTAGATCATCGGCAGCGCGAAGAAGACGACCAGCCAGAGGATGCCGGGGAGCAGCAGCCAGTACGGCGTGAAGCGGCCTCTCCTGCGGGGCGGCTTCTTCTCCGGCGCGGTCGGGGTCAGAGGCGGCGGCGCCTCGGTGAGCGTCGCCATCAGAGAGCCGCCTCTTCCTGGATGCCCGCGTCGATGTCCTGGGCGGCGTCCAGACCGAAGGTGTGCGCCGGGTTCCAGTGCAGGACGACCTCGGCACCGGGCACCAGCCGGGCGTCCCGGTCGATGTTCTGAGCGTAGACCTCGAACTCGGGGCAGACGGGGCTGTCGATGACGTACTGCGTGGAGACGCCGATGAAGCTCGAGTCCGCGATCCTCCCCGTGATGCGGTTGCGGCCCTCGGGGATCTCCCCGGCCTCGTCGGCGTGGGCGAGGGTGATCTTCTCGGGGCGGACGCCGACCAGCACCCTGCCGCCGGTCGCGGTCGGCCCGGAGTAGCGCGCCTCGGGCAGCACCAGCTTGCCGCCGCCCGCCTTGAGCACGATCTCGCCGCCGCTGCGGGAGTCGACCTCGGCCTCGATGAGGTTGGAGGTGCCGAGGAAGTTGGCGACGAAGGTGGTCTGCGGGTTCTCGTACAGGTCCGCCGGCGAGCCGAGCTGCTCGACCCTGCCGCCGTTCATCACGGCGACCGTGTCGGCCATGGTCATGGCCTCCTCCTGGTCGTGCGTGACGTGCACGAAGGTGATGCCCACCTCGGTCTGGATGCGCTTGAGCTCCAGCTGCATCTGACGGCGCAGTTTGAGGTCGAGGGCGCCGAGCGGCTCGTCCAGGAGCAGCACCTTGGGCGTGTTGATCAGCGCGCGGGCGACGGCGACGCGCTGCTGCTGGCCGCCGGAGAGCTGGTGCGGCTTCTTGCGCGCCTGCTCCCCCAGCTGCACGAGCTCCAGCATGTCCTCGACCTGCTTCTTCACCGACTTGATGCCACGCCGGCGCAGGCCGAAGGCGACGTTCTCGAAGATGTCGAGGTGCGGGAAGAGGGCGTACGACTGGAAGACGGTGTTCACCGGCCGCTTGTAGGGCGGCAGCCGGGTGACCTCCTGGTCGCCGAGGTGCACGGTGCCCGTGGTGGGCTCCTCCAGTCCGGCGATCATGCGCAGGGTGGTCGTCTTGCCGCAGCCGGAGGCTCCGAGCAGGGCGAAGAAGGAGCCCTGGGGCACGGTGAGGTCCAGCGGGTGCACGGCGGTGAAGCCGTTGTCGTACGTCTTGCTGATGCCGGAGAGGCGGACGTCTCCGCTGTGGTCGGTGGTCTTGTTCGTCACGGTGGTCACGCCCCAGTCAGCTTCGCGAACTTCTGTTCAAATTCCGTCTCTTCCTTCGAGCTCAGCGAGCGGAAGGCGTGCGACTTCGCGGCCATGGCCTTGTCGGGGATGATCAACGGGTTGTTCGCCGCATCCGGGTCGAGCTTCTCCAGCTCGGCCTTCACTCCGTCGACCGGAGTCACGTAGTTGATGTACGCGGCGAGCTCGGCAGCGGGTTTGGGCTGGTAATAGAAGTCGATCAAGCGCTCGGCGTTCGTCTTGTGACGGGCCTTGTTGGGGATCAGCATGTTGTCGGTCGACGTCATGTATCCGCTCTCGGGGATGATGAAGTCGATGTCCGGGCTGTCCGCCTTCAGCTGGACGACGTCACCGGCCCAGGCGACACAGGCCGCGAAGTCGCCGCTGGTCAGGTCGGAGGTGTAGTCGTTGCCGGTGAAGCGGCGGATCTGCCCCCTGTCGACGGCCTTCTGGAGCCGCGCGATCGCCGCGTCGTAGTCGTCGGCCGTGAAGTTCGCCGGGTCCTTGCCCATGTCGAGCAGGGTCATGCCGACGCTGTCGCGCATCTCCGACAGGAAGCCGACCCGGCCCTTGAGCCTGTCGTTGTCGAGCAGGTCGGAGATCGACCTCACCTCCTGACCGTCCAGGGCCTTCTTGTTGTAGGCGATGACGGTCGAGATGCCCTGCCACACGTAGGAGTAGGCCCGCCCCGGGTCCCAGTCGGGGTCACGGAACTGCGCGGACAGGTTGGCGTAGGCGTGCGGCAGGTTGGCGGCGTCCAGTTTCTGGACCCATCCGAGGCGGATGAGCCGCGCGGCGAGCCAGTCGGTGAGCACGATGATGTCGCGCCCGGCGTCCTGGCCCGCCGCGAGCTGCGGCTTGATCTTCCCGAAGAACTCGACGTTGTCGTTGATGTCCTCGGTGTACTTGACCGAGATGCCGGTCTGCTTCTTGAACTGGTCGAGCGTGGGGTGGTGCTTCTCGCTGTCGTCCACATCGATGTACTCGGTCCAGTTGGAGAAGTTGACGGTCTTCTCCTTCGCCGAGTGGTCCTCCGCGGAGACGCCGCCCCGGGTGCTGCCGGCCGCGGGGATACCGCAGGCGCTCAGCGCCCCGAGGCCGCCGACCGCGAGCGCGCCGCCCGCGGAGGCGCGCAGCAGGGACCGCCGGGTCATGGCGGCCCGGCCGCTGCGGAAGCTGCGCCGCATGGCGGCCACTTGGGCCGGCGACAGGCGGTCGGGCTCGTACTGCTCCATGCGCTGATGCCCTTTCGGGAAGTGGACGGCCGCGGGTCGGGCGGCCTGAGATCGGCTAGCGGTCCCCGAAGATCGTGCGGTGCCAGTCCTTCCTGGCGATCGCCGTATTGTCGAACATGACGTGCTTGATCTGGGTGTACTCCTCGAACGAGTACGCGGACATGTCCTTGCCGAAGCCGGATGCCTTGTAGCCGCCGTGCGGCATCTCGCTGATGATCGGGATGTGGTCGTTGACCCACACGCACCCGGCCCGGATCTCCCGTGTCGCACGGCCCGCCCGGTACACGTCCCGGCTCCAGGCGGAGGCGGCGAGCCCGTACGGGGTGTCGTTCGCGAGCCGGATGCCCTCGTCGTCGCTGTCGAAGGGCAGGACCACGAGCACCGGCCCGAAGATCTCCGACTGGACGATCTCGCTGTCCTGGGCCGCGTCCACCACGAGCGTGGGCCGGTAGTAGGCGCCGCTCTCCAGCTCTCCCCCGGGCGCCTCACCACCGGTGACCACGCGCGCGTACGCGCGTGCCCGCTCGACGAAGGCGGCGACCCGGTCACGCTGGACGTGCGAGATCAGCGGCCCGAGATCGGTGCCCGGGGCGAAGGGGTCACCGAGCCGGACGCTCTCCATCAGGGCGGCCGTCCGCGCGACGAACTCCTCGTACAGGGGTCGCTGCACGTACGCGCGCGTGGCGGCCGTGCAGTCCTGGCCGGTGTTGATGAGGGCGCCGGCGACCGCGCCGTTGGCGGCGGCCTCCAGGTCGGCGTCGTCGAAGACCACGAACGGGGCCTTGCCACCCAGCTCCAGATGGAGGCGCTTGACGGTGGCCGTGGCGATCTCGGCCACGCGCTTGCCGACGGCCGTGGACCCGGTGAAGGAGGTCATGACCACGTCGGGATGGCCGACGAGGTGCTCACCGGCCTCCTGGCCGGTCCCGCTGACGATGTTGATCACGCCGTCGGGGATGCCGGCGTCCGTGGCCGCCTGCGCGAACAGCAGTGAGGTGAGCGGGGTCGTCTCGGCGGGCTTGAGGACGATCGTGTTGCCCGCCGCGATCGCCGGGAGGATCTTCCAGGCCGCCATCTGGAGGGGGTAGTTCCACGGCGCGACGGAACCCACCACCCCGATCGGCTCACGGCGTACGTAGGAGGTGTGGTCGCCCGAGTACTCGCCGGCCGACTGGCCCTGGAGGTGCCGGGCGGCGCCCGCGAAGAACGCGATGTTGTCGATGGTGCCGGGCACGTCGAACTCGCGCGTCAGCTTGAGCGGCTTCCCGCACTGCAGCGACTCGGCCCGCGCGAACTCCTCCGCCCGGTCGGCCACCACCGCGGCGAAGCGGTGCAGCGCGTCCGACCGCTCGCCGGGTGTCATGGCGGCCCAGCCCGGAAAGGCGGCACGGGCGGCGGCCACGGCCGCGTCCACGTCCTGGGTGCCTGCCGGCTCGTAGGTGAGGACCTCGTCGCCGGTCGCGGGGTCGACGACCGCCTGGGTGCGGCCCGATGTGCCCTTCGTCGGGCGGCCGGCGACGTACTGCGCGCCGACCGCGAAGCGGTCCTGTGCGGGGAACCGGTCCGGGGTCACGGTGCCCGGTTTCTGCATGTCGCTCTCCTCCGCCTGTGCCCCCTCTGTCCTCGGGGGTGGGTGGCGTAGCTCCAGCTCGATTTGAGTGCCGATCCTGACAGAGCCATGCGGCACCAACAAGTGATTCCGTTGTTGCCTTTTGGTTACGCGACGGAATCTGTCGACCAGGTGTCGAGTCGGCACGGAAAATCAAGGACGGAATGTCCGTGGTGGCTGACAGACTCGCCGACATGGAGAAGATCGATTCCTGGGGCACGCTGACGGAGGCGGTCCGCGCGGGGGCGAAGGTCAGGTACCTGCACTTCTGGGGGCACCGGCCACAGGCCGACGGGCGGATCGGCGCGAGCTGTCTGAGTCAGTGGTGGCCGTCGCCTTTCACGGTGGACGGCGTGGAGTACGCGACGGCCGAGCACTGGATGATGGCGTCGAAGGCCCGGCTGTTCGGGGACGCCGAGGCGGAGCGCAGGGCCGTGGCCGCGGCGGGCCCCGCTCAGGCCAAGAAGATCGGCCGGCTCGTCCGCGGCTTCGACGAGGCGCTGTGGGAGCGGGAGCGCTTCGCGATCGTCGCCGAGGGCAGCTTCCACAAGTTCGCCGCCCACTCCGACCTGCGCGCGTTCCTGATCGGCACGGGCCGGCGCGTCCTCGTCGAGGCGAGTCCCCTCGACCGCGTCTGGGGCATCGGCCTCGCGGCGGACGACGAGCGCGCCATGGACCCCGCGCGGTGGCGGGGCCCCAATCTGCTGGGCTTCGCACTGATGGCGGCCCGCGAGCGGTTGCTGAGCGGGGTCGACGCCCCAGACGCCTGAGCGGGGTCGACGCCCAGACGCCCCGAGCGGCCCTCCCACCCCGCGCCCGGTGGGCGAGGGGTGGGGGCGCGTGACGGTCGTGCCTAGGGGGCGCGGTGCGAAGCCCGGCCGGCCGCGGAGGGGATGCCGTGGGATCCGGCCGGCCGCGACAGCGAGAGCGAGGTGGAGTAACCGTCGTCGATCGGGGCGGGGTCGGAGTCGGAGTCGGAGTCGCCGCTGCCCGGGACCACGACGAGAAGGACGATGAAGCCGATGCCGAGCACGATGCCGACCGCTCCGCAGATGATCCCGGCCAGGGCGTGCCCGGGGTTCGTCGCCTCGCCCCGGCGGGCCTTGACCCGGCCGATGGATCCGAAGATCACGGCCATGACCCCGAGCAGGATCGCCAGCGGCCACAGACAGAACAGCGCGGCGGCACAGATACCGAGCACCATCGCCGCGATCCCCATCCCGTTGCTCGGCGGCGGCGCCGTCGCGAACCAGGGATATCCGGCGCCGGGAGCGGGGTGGCCGAATCCGGGGTGGGTGTGACCGCCCGGGTAGGCCGCCGGGTACTGCGCAAAGCCGTACGGGACCTGCCCGGGCCCGTCCGGGCTGAGCGGCGGGGGCGGCACGGGGGCGTGGGGCACGCCCGCCGCGGGCGTCGGGTAGGACACCTGGGGTGCGGGCGGGGCGAACGGGTCGGGGGACGGGGCGGCGGGCACGCCGGGCCACGGGCCGCCCGGTGGCGCGAACGGGCCGGGACCGGCCCAGGGCGTCGGCCCGCCGGCACCGGCCGGCGCCGGGCCGCACGGTTCCGCACCGGGCACGGACGCGACCGTCGTCCCGTCGTGCACCGGGGCGGGAGAGGGCAGGGGCCCCGGCGCCGGCGCGGCCGGCTTGTCCAGGGCGACCTTGGCCGCCGGCCGCGCGTCCTCGGCCGGCGGCGGTGCCGGTGTCCGGTCCTGTGTCGGGTTCGGGATCCGGTCCTGCGGCGGGGCCGGAGCAGGGTCCGGTGGAGGTGCCCACGGGTCCGGCCGGGCGTCGGCCGGTGTCGTCGGGATCGGTGCCTCGTCGGACGGCATGAGCGGTTCCCCCTGGTGTCACGTTCGTGCCGATCCGCGCCGCCTTCTCCCTGGTACGCGATCGGCTGTACGTTCGGTCATGCTAAAGCCCGGGGTCAGCGCGGGGAATCGCCGCCTACGATGATCCCGAGTCATCGATCAGCCGATCACCCGCGTCCCCCGGCGCAGACCACGGTCCGGGGCGGACGCCGTTCCGGGGAGGAACCTTGACCGACCACCGCACCGCCCAGGGCGTGCCCGTGACCCCCGCCGTTCCCGCTGCTTCCGGCGGCCGCGACCTGCCCGCGTTCATCGCCGGTCTGCCCAAGGCCGAACTGCACGTGCACCACGTCGGCTCCGCCTCCCCCCGTATCGTCTCGGAACTGGCCGCCCGCCACCCCGACTCCAAGGTGCCGACGGACCTCGAGGCGCTCGCGGACTACTTCACGTTCACGGACTTCGCGCACTTCGTCCAGGTGTACCTGTCCGTCGTCGACCTCATCCGCACCCCGGAGGACGTCCGGCTGCTGACGTTCGAGGTGGCGCGGGACCTCGCCCGGCAGCAGGTCCGGTACGCCGAGCTGACCATCACACCGTTCTCCTCCACCCGGCGCGGGATCGACGAGCTGGCCTTCATGGCGGCGATCGAGGACGCGCGCAAGGCGGCGGAGGCGGAGTTCGGGACCGTACTGCGGTGGTGCTTCGACATCCCCGGCGAGGCCGGGCTCGAAGCCGCCGAGGAGACGGCACGGCTCGCGACCGAGGACCGGGTGCGCCCCGAGGGGCTGGTGTCGTTCGGACTCGGCGGGCCCGAGATCGGCGTACCGCGACCTCAGTTCAAGCCGTACTTCGACCGGGCGATCGCGGCCGGGCTGCACTCCGTGCCGCACGCCGGTGAGACGACCGGCCCCGAGACCATCTGGGACGCGCTGACCGAGCTCCGCGCGGAGCGCATCGGGCACGGCACCAGCGCGGCGGGCGATCCGAAGCTGCTCGCCCACCTCGCCGAGCGCGGCATCGCCCTGGAGGTCTGCCCGACCTCGAACATCGCCACGCGCGCGGTCCGCACCCTCGACGAACACCCCGTCAGGGAATTCGTCCGGGCCGGGGTGCGCGTCACCATCAACTCCGACGACCCGCCGATGTTCGGCACCGACCTCAACACCGAGTACGCGGTCGCCGCGCGCCTGCTGGACCTCGACGAGCGGGGGCTGGCCGCGCTCGCGAGGGACGCCGTGGAGGCGTCCTTCCTGGACGCGCCCGGCAAGGCCCGGCTGTCCGCCGAGATCGACACCTACACCTCGGCCTGGCTGACCCCCTGACCCGATCGGGACCACCATCACCCCCATGCGCACCGTCACCGCCGTCGCCCATCGCGGCGCCCCCTACCGCCACCGCGAGAACACGCTCGACTCCCTGCGAGCCGGGCTCGAACTGGGCGCGGACGCCGTCGAGTTCGACGTCCGCACGACCCGCGACGGTGTGCCCGTCCTGCTCCACGACGCCACACTGAACCGGCTGTGGGAGGTGGACCGGCCGCTGTCCGCGCTCTCCGCCGCGGAGCTGAGCGGGCTGACGGCCGGCGGGGTACCGACGCTGGCCGACGCGCTGCTCGCCACCGGGGACAGCCGGGTGCTGGTGGACCTGCCGGGCGCGGTGAACCGGCGGTCGGTGCGGCGGGTCCTCGACGTCGTACGGGAGTACGACGCCGAGGACCGGGTCTACTACAGCGCCGACCCGCCCACCCTGCTGGCCCTCCGCGCCGCCGCCCCCGCCGCCGAGCTGGCCCTCACCTGGAAGACCCTCGCCCCACCCCGCCCCGCGCTGCTCGCCGCGATCCGCCCCCGCTGGCTCAACTACCGCTTCGGCCTCGTCACGGGTCCCCTGGTGGACCGCGTCCACCGGGACGGCTATCTGCTGTCGGTCTGGACCCCGGACACTCGGCGTTCCATGCGCCGCCTGATGGACCTGGGCGTCGACTCGATCACCACCAACAGGGTCGACGCGCTGTGCGCGCTGAGGCCGCCCCGGCACTGAGCCGGCGTCGGTGGCCTCGGTCCCCTACACCCGCGACCGCTGCGGCACCTTCGCCGCGTCCTGCGGCTCCTCCCTGGTCACGTACTGCGGTACGGGGGCCGAGTCCTCGCCGGTGTCGCGGACGAGGCCGTAGCGGAGGGCTCCGCTGTCGGGGCCGTGGGTGATGTCCTCGGTGACGGCGGCCCAGGTGGAGGGGGCGACGGTGATGCCGTAGTCGGCGCCGCGTTCGTTCTGGGTGAGGGTGACGGTGCCGTCGAGGTGGAAGTACTCGTTCTGCCACATCTGCTGGGTGCCGTCGGGGAGGACGGTGTAGCCGGTGGCGGGTCCGCCCATGCCGGAGGTCTCGCCGTCGGCGGAGGTCGGGTCGTCCATCCGTCGGCCGCCGCCCGAGGCGACGTGGAAAAGCTTGCCCTTCAGGCCGGTCCAGGACGGCATGACGAGGCCGCCCGGCCGGTACTGGGGCGAGATCTGCCAGCGGACCAGGAGGTAGCCCTCGCCCGTGAAGGTGACGCGGTCGCCGCGGTGGTTCATCACGGTCCGCGGGCCGCCGCTGCCGGTGAGGCCGGATTCGGGTCTGCGGGGCAGGGCGGCGGGCGGGGTGTCCGGGTCCGGCGCCCGGTCCACCGCGTCGACGACGGTGCCGTACAGGCCGGGTTTTGGGGACGTGGACGGGGAGACGGAGGGGGACGGGGTCGGGGAGGGCGACCGTGACGCGGTGGGCGCGGGGGTCTTCGGTGCGGCGACCACCGGCGCGCGGGCCGTGCTCAGGGCGGTCGGCGCGGCCGGCGGGATCCGGTCGCCCGGTGGCTGTGTGACGACGTACGCGCCCCCGGCGACGATCGTCGCGCCCGCCGTCACCGCGAGGGCGGGCTTGGTGAGGACGCCGAGCACCTTGGCGGACCAGCCCACCGAGGCGGTGGCGGCGGTGGCGGCCGCGGCGGTCTTGCCGCCGAACGCCAGCGACAGGGTGAAGCCCACGGGGACGGGCACCAGGGCGAGGCCGACGAGGAGGCGTTCGGCGGGGACGACGCTCTCGCCGGGGCCGCCGTCGCACCGGGCGCAGCCGCGGATGTGCCGGGCGATGCGCTTGCGCCACACCGAGTCGGGCCGCCCGCTCCAGCGGGCGGTGACCCGGCGCAGGTCGGAGCAGGAGGAGTCGAGGGCGCGGACGATGCCGCGCGCGGTCTCCAGGCGGGCCTTCATCCGCTGCACACGTACGGCGGCGTGCTGTCTGCTGATGCCGACGGCGGCGGCGAGTTCGCGCCGGGTGAGGTCGCCGGCGACCTCCAGCCACCACAGCGACAGCAGTTGGCGGTCCTCGTCGTCCAGCCAGCGGACCGCCTCCGCGACCTCCTTGCGCTGGCCCTCCAACTGCAGCCGCAGCACGGTCAGTCCGGCGAAGTCGGCGGCGGCGTGGGCGTCGGGGTCGTCGAGCCGGTCGGTGGTGCGCCGGCGTGCGTGGTCCCGTATCTGCCGCATCGCGATCGCGACCAGCCAGGAGCGGAAGCTGTCCGGATCGCGCAGGCTGCCGAGGTTGTCGACCGCGCGCAGCATGGTCTCCTGCACGACGTCGTCGACGTCCGTGTGACCGTTCAGGGCCCGGCCGACGATGTTGTAGACGAGCGGCAGCCAGCCCGCGACCAGCTCGTCGAGGGCACGCCGGTCCCCCGCCTGCGCCGCTGCGATGGTGGAACGCCACTGCCGCCCGTCCACGTACGTTCCTTCCGGTCCCGTCGGCCTCGCCCCGTTCACGCGGCCGCGGTCCGTACCTTCTCAGCCGTCACGACGACACGGGGAACCTCCGAGACGGAGATCACACTGCTCACGGGCTCGCTCCTGTGCGGGGGAGACAGGGGTCCCTACGGGGACGGGGCGGAGGCGGCCGGGATAACAGTTTTCCCTCCGCCGTCTCCCGTGCCTGCGGCCCCGCCGGCCCACCCGCCGGTGAGCGCCTCCAGCCGCTTGATCCGCCGCCGGACGACGTACAGCGGGATCACCCCGAAGACGCCGAACGACATGTCGATCACGGTCCACCAGAAGGGGATGCCGCGGATGGGCCCGCAGATCAGGGCCAGCGGGACGATCCCCGCGCAGGCGATCATGCCCAGCTCGACGACCCAGACGTTGCGGACCGGGTCGCGGTAGGGGCCGTAGAAGGCCACCGCGATCACCAGGTGCGCGAAGGCCAGCCAGTCGGTGCCGTACAGGAGGAACGGATACTCGGCGTCGGCCTCGTCGAGCCCCGCCCGTACGCGCTCGATCCATTCCATGAGCGCGGGCAGACGGTCCCCGGCGGACAGCGACCGCAGCAACTCCTCGGTCCACCGCAGCTCATGGACCAGCGGGAAGGCGGTGGCACCGCTCAGCACCAGACAGACGACGAAGAAGACCAGCCACGCACGGATGCCCCTCAACAGGGCGGCTCTGTCGCTCATACGGGGAGCGTACGCCCCTCCTTGAACGCGTTCAAAAGTGGGGGCCCGGCAGTCACTGCCGGGCCCCGCGGGAACGCGACCGGGCGTCAGCCGCCGGGGATCGAGCGGATCACGGCGAGGTCGAACTGCAGGCGCACCTTCTCGCTCACCATGGCTCCGCCCTCCGCGAGCCGCTGGTCGTACGTCAGACCCCATGCGGAACGGTTGATGGTGGTCGTCCCGTCGAAACCGACCCGCTCGTATCCGAACGGGTCCAGCACGTGCCCTATGTAGGTGAGTTCGAGATCCACGGGACGGGTGACGTTCTTGATCGTGAGTTCTCCGGCCATGCGGTAGACGTCGTTGCCCACCGGGCGGACCGCGGTACTCACGAAACGCATGCGCGGATAGGCCGCTGCGTCCAGGAAGTCGCGGCCCATGAGATGGGCGTCGCGTTGTTGCACGCCGGTGTCGACGGACGAGGTGGACAGAACGATCTCGGCCCGGGAACGCGCCGGATCTCGACCGTCGAAATAGAGACGGCTCTGGTATTCGGTGAACGCCCCGCGCACGGTCGTCACCAGGGCGTGCCGGACGGAGAAGCCGATACGGCTGTGCGCCGCGTCGATCATCCATTCGCCGGTCAGCATGGCCATGCCGGGGTCGGACGGGCCGGTGGAAGGGAATGCCCGCGACTCGTGGGGGAGTTGCGAGGCCGTGGGGGATGCCGGGCGGCGCAGGGACGCAGCACGGGTGAACAGGTTCATGGTTCACGTAATTACGGCACGACGGAATACGCCGCAACCCTTCGGCGGTCGATCCGTCGAGTCCGCATCGGCGCCGAAAGGCTGATAAAACGCCACCGCACGGCGGACGGTCGCACTATCTCCACAGCATCGCCATGAATTACCCGCGGCAGTTCGCCTCACGGTGACCGGAATGCACCCAGAAATCGGTGAGTCGGCCGAGCGCTCCCCGGAATCGCCGCGTATCCGTCGGAACGACACTAAAAGCCGACGATTCCGTTCCACCGTCGCGCGAACTCCCGGCGTTCCGCGGAGGTGATGTCCCGCGCGACGGCGAGCCGGGTGCGCAGGGCGTCGTCGGGGAAGATCAGGGGGTCCTCGGCGAGGGCGGCGGTCTCCTCGTCCTTCGCCGAGGCGAGGACGTCGCGGGCCTCGGGGACGGGACAGACGTAGTTGACCCAGGCGGCGAGTTCGGCGGCGACCTCGGGGTCGTAGTAGAAGTCGACGAGGCGTTCGGCGTTGGTCTTGTGGCGGGCGAGGTTGGGGATCATCAGCGACTCGGACCAGAGTTCGGCGCCCTCCTCGGGTACGACGAAGCGGATGTCCGGGTCGTCGGCCTGGAGCTGGACGACGTCCCCGGAGTACGCCTGGCAGGCGAGGACGTCGCCGCTGGAGAGGTCCTTGATGTAGTCGTTGCCGGTGAACCGGCGGATGCGGCCGGCCCGGACCCGGTCCTCGACCTGGTCGCAGACGGTGTGGAAGTCGTCCGCCGTCCACCGGGTGACATCGACCCCGTTGCCCTGCATCAGCAGCGCGAACGCCTCGTCCAGACCGGAGAGCAGGGTCACCCGCCCCTTGAGGTCGTCCGCCCACAGGTCGGCGACACGGCGTATCTCGCGCCCCACCCTCCGACGGTTGTACGCGATGCCGGTGATCCCCGACTGCCAGGGCACGGTGAACCGGCGGCCGGGGTCGAAGGCAGGCGAGCGCAACTGCGGATCCAGGTACGCGGTGACGTTCGGCTGCCCAGCCCGGTCCATCTCCTGGACCCACCCCAGCCGTACGAACCGGGCGCACATCCAGTCGCTGACGACGACGAGGTCCCGGCCGGTCCGCTGACGGTTCATCAGTGCCGGACCGATCTTGCCGAAGAACTCGTCGTTGTCGTTGATCTCCTCGGCGTAGTCGACGACGATCCCGGTGCGCTGTTCGAACGCCTCCAGCGTCGGCCGCCGCGAGGCGTCCTCGTCGTCGGTGTCGATGTAGAGCGGCCAGTTCGCCCAGCTCAGCCGCTTGTCACGGGCCGAGGCATCATCTCCGGCGCGGCGTTCGGGCGGCACGTACGCGGCGGGCACCCCGCATCCGGCGAGCGCGCCGAGCACCGCCCCCGTGCCGAGGGCGCGCAGGAGGGAACGGCGGGTGGGCGGCCGGCGGCCGGTGACGCGCGGGTGAGGCATGCGGGCAGCATGCCACCGCGGACCGCCCCCGGTCGCGGACCCCCGAGGGCGGGGAACACACGACGGGCCGCGACGAACGCGCGGCCCGTCGGCGCCACCTCAGCCCAGCGACGTCATCACGTGCTTGATCCGCGTGTAGTCGTCGAACCCGTAGCCCGAGAGGTCCTTGCCGTATCCGGACTTCTTGAACCCGCCGTGCGGCATCTCCGCGACCAGCGGGATGTGCGTGTTGATCCATACGCAGCCGAAGTCCAGCGCCTTGGACATCCGCATCGCGCGCGCGTGGTCCTTCGTCCACACCGACGAGGCGAGCGCGTACTCGACCCCGTTCGCCCAGCCGACGGCCTGCTCCTCGTCCGTGAACGACTGCACCGTGATGACCGGCCCGAAGACCTCGTTCTGGATGATCTCGTCGTCCTGCCGCAGCCCGGAGACGACGGTCGGCGCGTAGAAGTACCCCTTGTCGCCGACCCGCTGACCGCCGGCCTCGACCTTGGCGTGGGCCGGCAGCCGCTCGATGAACCCGGAGACCTGCTTGAGCTGGTTGGGGTTGTTGAGCGGGCCGAACAGCACGTCCTCGTCGTCCGGCTGTCCCGTCTTGGTCTCGGCGGCGGCCTTCGCCAGCGCGGCCACGAACTCGTCGTGGATCGACTCCTGCACCAGCACGCGCGTGGCGGCCGTACAGTCCTGCCCGGCGTTGAAGAACCCGGCCACGGAGATGTCCTCGACGGCCTTGGTGATGTCGGTGTCGGAGAAGACGACGACCGGCGCCTTGCCGCCCAGCTCCAGGTGGACGCGCTTGACGTCCTTGGCCGCGGACTCGGCGACGGACATACCGGCCCGCACGGACCCGGTGATGGACGCCATCGCCGGGACGGGGTGCTCGACCATCAGCCGCCCGGTGTCACGGTCACCCGTGATCACGTTGAAGACGCCCTTCGGCAGGATCGCCCCGATGATCTCCGCCATGAGGACGGTCGAGGCCGGGGTGGTGTCGGACGGCTTCAGCACGACCGTGTTGCCGGCGGCGATCGCCGGCGCGAACTTCCACACCGCCATCATCATCGGGTAGTTCCACGGCGCGACCTGGGCGCAGACCCCGACCGGCTCACGGCGGACGATCGAGGTCATCCCCTCCATGTACTCACCGGCCGACCGGCCCTCCAGCATCCGCGCGGCGCCCGCGAAGAACCGGATCTGGTCCACCATCGGCGGGATCTCCTCGGAACGGGTCAGCCCGATCGGCTTGCCCGTGTTCTCGACCTCCGCCGCGATGAGTTCCTCGGCCCGCTCCTCGAACGCGTCGGCGATCTTCAGCAGGGCCTTCTGGCGCTCGGCCGGGGTGGTGTCGCGCCAGGCCGGGAAGGCGGCCTCGGCGGCGGCCATCGCCGCGTCGACATCGGCCTGACCGGACAGGGGCGCGGTCGCGTAGGCCTCGCCCGTCGCGGGGTTGACCACCTCGGTGGTCCGTCCGTCGACGGCGTCACGGAATTCCCCGTCGATGTGGTTACGCAGACGACGCAGCTCGGTGCTCACTGCCGGCCCTCCAGATGTGGGTGTCCATTCCTTGAGACACCACCCTAAACGGCCACCCCACGTTTTCAACACCCCCAACCCGCCGCTTGCTGCGAAATCCGCAAGCTACGGGCCCGTAAACAACGAATTTCATCTATCCAACCTTGCGGAACTGTCGAGACGTCGTGCACAGTGTGCCCGTGGCCAGTCGAAGCTCAGACCAGAAGGACCCCAGGGAGCCCAGGAACGGCACTCCGCAGCTGGACGCCGTCTCCCTCGCCATCGTCGAACAGCTCCAGGAGGACGGCAGACGGCCGTACGCCGCGATCGGCAAGGCCGTCGGCCTGTCGGAAGCGGCCGTGCGCCAGCGCGTCCAGAAGCTGCTCGACCAGGGCGTGATGCAGATCGTCGCCGTCACCGACCCGCTCACCGTGGGCTTCCGGCGGCAGGCGATGCTCGGCATCAACGTCGACGGCGACCTGGATCCCGTGGCGGACGCCCTGACGGCCATGCCGGAGGTCGAGTACATCGTGATCACCGCCGGCTCCTTCGACCTGATGGCGGAGGTCGTCTGCGAGGACGACGACCACCTCCTGGAGGTCATCAACAAGCGCATCCGGACGCTGCCCGGCGTGCGTTCGACGGAGAGCTTCGTCTACCTCAAGCTCAAGAAGCAGACCTACATGTGGGGAACCCGATGACCGTGAGGACGCGATACCCGTGAGCCCCAAGGATCTCAGCCAGACCGCGTACGACCACCTGTGGATGCACTTCACCCGCATGTCCTCGTACGAGAACGCCCCGGTACCCACCATCGTCCGGGGCGAGGGCACGTACATCTACGACGACAAGGGCAGGCGGTACCTCGACGGTCTCGCGGGTCTCTTCGTCGTGCAGGCGGGCCACGGCCGCACCGAACTGGCGGAGACCGCGTTCAAGCAGGCGCAGGAGCTGGCGTTCTTCCCGGTGTGGTCCTACGCCCACCCGAAGGCCGTCGAGCTGGCGGAACGTATCGCCTCCTACGCTCCCGGCGACCTGAACAAGGTCTTCTTCACCACCGGCGGCGGCGAGGCGGTCGAGACCGCCTGGAAGCTCGCCAAGCAGTACTTCAAGCTCAAGGGCAAGCCGACCAAGTACAAGGTCATCTCCCGTGCGGTCGCCTACCACGGCACCCCGCAGGGCGCCCTGTCCATCACCGGCCTGCCGGCCCTGAAGGCCCCCTTCGAGCCGCTGGTGCCGGGCGCGCACAAGGTCCCCAACACCAACATCTACCGCGCCCCGATCTTCGGCGACGACCCCGAGGCCTTCGGCCGCTGGGCCGCCGACCAGATCGAGCAGCAGATCCTCTTCGAGGGCCCGGAGACGGTCGCGGCGGTCTTCCTGGAGCCGGTGCAGAACGCGGGCGGCTGCTTCCCGCCGCCGCCCGGCTACTTCCAGCGGGTCCGCGAGATCTGCGACCAGTACGACGTGCTGCTGGTGTCGGACGAGGTCATCTGCGCCTTCGGCCGGCTCGGCACGATGTTCGCCTGCGACAAGTTCGGCTACGTCCCGGACATGATCACCTGCGCCAAGGGCATGACCTCGGGCTACTCGCCCATCGGCGCCTGTGTCGTCTCCGACCGCATAGCCGAACCCTTCTACAAGGGGGACAACACCTTCCTGCACGGCTACACCTTCGGCGGCCACCCGGTCTCCGCGGCCGTCGGCGTCGCCAACCTCGACCTGTTCGAGCGCGAGGGGCTCAACCAGCACGTCCTCGACAACGAGGGCGCGTTCCGGTCCACGCTGGAGAAGCTGTACGACCTGCCGATCGTCGGCGACGTCCGCGGCAACGGCTTCTTCTACGGGATCGAGCTGGTCAAGGACAAGGCGACGAAGGAGAGCTTCGACGAGGACGAGACCGAGCGGATCCTCTACGGCTTCCTGTCGAAGAAGCTGTTCGAGAACGGCCTCTACTGCCGTGCCGACGACCGCGGCGACCCGGTCATTCAGCTCGCGCCGCCGCTGATCTCCGACCAGTCGACCTTCGACGAGATCGAGCAGATCCTGCGCGCGACGCTGACGGAGGCGTGGACGCTGCTGTAGGCCCCCGGCGGGCCGGCGCCGACGGGCGCGGGCCCGCTGCGCCACGCGCCCGCCGAACGGCCCGGGACACCCCCGTACGAGTGAGATGGGGGTGTCCCGGGCCGTGTGCTGTCCGGCCCCCGCCGCCCCGACTCCCTAGCGTGCCCCTGTAACCGATCGGCCCTGCCTTCGTTCCCCGGACGGGGGGCTCCCCCGGCAATCCTGATCCGAACCGAGGTGTACGCCCATGGTGGCCCCGCCGGACAACGACGTGCTCTGGGCACGTGGTCTGACCTACGCGCACGACGGCTCGCCCGCCCTGCAAGGCGTGTCGCTGGGCGTCCGGGAGGGCGAGATCCTCGCCGTCACCGGCCCGCGCGGCAGCGGGAAGACCACGCTCCTGCGGTGCCTGTCCGGCCAGCTGCGGGCGCAGCGCGGGGAGGTGTGGTTCAACAGCGTCCCCGTGCACACCATGAGTCCGCTCGCCCGGGAACGGCTGCGGCTGGACCGCTTCGCCTGGATCGACCCCGAGCCCGTCCTGGTCCCCGAGCTGAACGCCTGGGAGAACACCGCCCTGCCGCTGATACTGCGCGGCACCGGTCGCCGGGCCGCCAAGGCCGCCGCCCTGGAGTGGCTGGAGCGCCTCGACATCCGCGACACGGCCCGCAAGCGGCCGCACGCCCTCCTCCAGTCCGAGCGTCAGCGGGTGGTCGTGGCCCGGGCCCTGGTCGCCGGCCCCACGGTGCTCTTCGCGGACGAGCCGACCGCGGCGCTGCACCGCGCCGAACACGGCCACGTCCTGCGCACCCTCACCACGGCCGCCCGCTCGCACGCCATCACGGTCGTCCTCGCCACCCACGACCCCGAGACGGCGTCCCTCGCGGACCGCACGCTGTGTCTGCTGGACGGCCGACGGGT
This sequence comes from Streptomyces sp. NPDC057438, assembly GCF_042802995.1. Lineage (NCBI taxonomy): Bacteria > Bacillati > Actinomycetota > Actinomycetes > Kitasatosporales > Streptomycetaceae > Streptomyces > Streptomyces sp. NPDC057438. Next base: position 14,058 of record NZ_JBHVDD010000060.1, on the reverse strand, counting down.
GAAGACCGTCCACCTGCCCCCGACCCCGACGGCCGAGGGCGGCCGCCGCCGGCCCGCCCGACGGACACCCCGGCCCGATGCCGACGCCGGGCGGGACCACGCCCAGGCGGTCGAGCGGGATATCCGGGCCGCTGTCGCGGCGCAGGGCCCGTCCGCTGCCCCGGCCGAGAACCGGTCACCCGCCGAGCAGACGGCCCGGCCGGCCGAGGGGATGGATCGGCCCGCCGAAGGGAGGGACCTGCCCGCCGCCGAAGAGGGAGGCGAGGCCGCGGCTCAGGAGGTTGGGGTGGCGGGGACTCTGCAGGCAGGTACAGCCATGGCCCGGCAGGGAAGCGAGGCCGTCACCCGACAGGCGGGTGACGCCGTGGCCCAGCAGGCAGACGAGACGGCGGCCCAGCGGGGAAGCGAGGCCATGACTCGACAGGCGGGAGGGGCCACGACTCGACAGGCCGGCGAAGCCGTGGCCCGACAAGCGGAGGAGACGGCGGCCCGGCAGGGCAGCGAGGCCGTCACCCGACAGGCGGGCGAGGCCGTCGGGCAGCAGGCAGGCGGGCCCTCGGCCGAAGGGGATCCCCCAGGCGTCCCGGACGCGGAGGACCGGGACGCCGCCGACGGGGAAGGCCGGGCCGCGTGCTCGCTCTCCGCCTAGCCCGCCGGGCCCACCCCGTCGTCCAGCTCCGCCGGCTCCTGGTCGCCGCGGCCTCAGGCGGCACGGGCTTTCTGCTGCTCTGCGCCCTCGGGCACGCCATGGCCCACCCGCACGCCCCGGCCGGCTCGGCGCTGCGGCTGGCCTGGTGCCTCCCACCCGCCGCCGCGACCGTGTACTTCGCGGTGGCGGTGGCCCGCACCGACCCCGGCACCCGGCCCCGCCCCGGTCTCTCCGCCATCGGTCTCGGCCCCGCCCGGCTGATGGCCGTCTCGGCGGTCACGACGGCCCTGTCCACCGTGCTCGGCTCGCTCCTGGCCCTGCTGTTCTTCCTCCACCTGCGCGGCGACCTCACCGGCATGCCCTTCGACGGCGCCGCCGCCGACGTCCTCGCCGCCGGACGCCCCCTGCCCCTCCCGGCGGCCCTCACCCTCCTCGCCCTCGTCCCTGCCGTCGCCTCCGTCACGACCGCCCTGGTCCTGCGCCCCGCGCACACCGGCGCCCGGCCCACCGGCCTGCGGACGCGCTTCATGGCGTACGACACCTTCGCCATCGGCCGGCGCGTGGCGCCCCCGGCGGGCGCCACGCGGTACGAGGAGGAGCCCGGTGACGCCGAGGACGCGCCCACGGCCCCGCACGGACCCTCGGAGCCGGCGGCTCCCCGCCCCGCCCCCGGCGGCCTCCCCTGGGGCATCACCGTGCTCGCCGTCGGCCTCGCCGTGGAGACGTACGCGGGACAGTCCGGCGACGGCTCCGGCCTCAGCCTCCCCGGCGGCTTCGCGGACAGTCCCGCCGGCGTGCTCGGCGGCTGGCTGCTCACCGCCCTGGGGCTGGTGCTCGCCGGGCCGGGGCTCACCCACCTCACCGGGCGCCTGCTCCAGTCCGCCCGCCCCGGCGCACTGCGCCTGCTGTCCGGGCGCGTGCTCCAGGAAGAGGCCCGGCGCATCGGGCGCCCGCTCGGAGTGGTCAGCGCGGTGGCATCCGGGGCCTACGCCATGGTGACGCTGTCCTCCGGCGTGCGCCCCGCGGTCGGCCCGCTCACCACGCTGGGCGCCCTCGTGGTGGCCGGCTGCGCCGTGCTCACCCTCGCCACGGCCGCCGTGGAGGCCCGGAGGGCGCACGCGGACACCACGGCCGCGCTGGTACGGCTGGGAGCGCCGAGCGCCCTGCCCCGGCAGGCGGCCCTGCTCCGCGCGGGAGCCCTGTTCGCCGTGTTCGGCCCCCTGACCTGGACGGTCGCGCAGCTGGCCGCGCTCCCACTGGCCGCCTGAAAACTCGTACGAAAAAAGTTCGCACGCGCCGATGAGTTCCGCGGGGGTCCCCGGTCTACCCCTGCGAACGGACCGACACCGACGGAAGAGAACTCGCCATGTACCAGCAGATGATCTTCATCAACCTGCCCGTGAACGACCTCGACGCCTCGAAGAAGTTCTTCACGGAGCTGGGGTACGCGCTCAACCCCCAGTTCAGCGACGAGAACGCGGCCTCGGTCGTGATCAGCGACACCATCGTGGCGATGCTGCTCACCAAGCCGTTCTACTCGTCCTTCACCAAGAAGGAGATCGCGGACGCCACCCGCACCAGCGAGGTGATGCTCTGTCTGAGCGCCGAGAGCCGCGAGAAGGTGGACGAGCTGGTCGAGAAGGCGGTCGCCGCCGGCGGCACCGCGTCGGAGAAGGTCCAGGAGATGGACTTCATGTACGGCCGCGCCTTCGACGACCTCGACGGCCACACCTGGGAGGTCGTCTGGATGGACCCGGCCGCGATCGAGGGCTGAGGGTCTTTCCACCGTGACGGACGGCCGCGCCTCGCAAGGGGCGCGGGGAACCGCGCGAGCGACCACCCGCCCGCCCGCGGCCGCCCCCGCGCGGACGCCCCTCAGCTCCATGGGCCGCCCCCGGCCCGACCCGGTGGAGCGCCCTAGCATGGGCGGGTGCAGACGATGCCCGCCCACGCGGCCCACCACGACGACCACGAGATCGAGACGATCGAGGAGTTCGACGCGATCGTCTCGGCACGTGGCACCCTCTCCGGATTCCGGGTCCAGGCGGTCGACCTGACGGACCGTACGCGCGAACTGCTCACCACCGGCACGGCCGGAGCCGTCTTCCTCGGCTGCCCGATGCGCGAGGAGGCCGCGGCGAAGGTCCGCACGGACGGCGCCCTGGTCTTCCCGCCCGTCACCGGCCTGCCCTTCGACCCGTACCGGGGCCGGCTCTACTCCCCCGACGAACTCTTCGCGTCCCTGACGGACGACGGCTACGAGGCCACGCCCGACGCCCTCGCGTATGCCTGGTTCCAGCGCACCAAGGCCGACCGGGACATCTACGCCTCCCTGCTGCGCGCCGTCCACGACGACTCCGTCTCGGACGCCCTCGACGAACTCCTCTCCGGCGCACGGGTGGTGGGCGTGATGGGCGGCCACGCGATGGCCCGCGGCACTCAGGCCTACGAGGGCGCCGCCCGGCTCGGCCGCACCCTGGCCCGCTCGGGTCTCACCGTCGCCACCGGCGGCGGTCCGGGCGCGATGGAGGCGGCGAACCTGGGCGCCTACGCGGCCCCGTACGACGACGAGATGCTCGCCGAGTCGCTGCGACTCCTGGCGAAGGCACCGCAGTTCACGCCCTCGGTCACCGCCTGGGCGAGCGCGGCGTTCGAGGTACGCGCGCACTGGCCGAGGGGCGGCACCTCCGTCGGCATCCCCACCTGGTTCTACGGCCACGAGCCGCCGAACCCCTTCGCCTCGCACATCGCCAAGTACTTCGCCAACGCCACCCGCGAGGACGGCCTCCTCGCCCGCTCCACCGCCGGCACAGTCTTCCTGCCCGGCGCCGCCGGAACCGTCCAGGAGGTCTTCGACAACGCGACCCCCAACTACTACGAGTCGCGCGGCGAACCGACCCCCATGGTTCTCGTCGACCGTGCCCACTGGACGGAGCGACTGCCGGCCTGGCCGCTGCTCCGGTCGCTGGCACAGGGGCGTTCGATGGAGAACCGGATCGCGCTCGTGGACCGGATCGAGGAGGCCCCGGAGGCGCTGGCGCGTCTGGGGGCGTGAGGCACGGACCGGCCGAACCGAGCCGCTCAAACAGTTCTTCGGATTGACAGTGCTTACGGCGCGCTTATAAACCTGTGAGGCACATGGGGAGGCCGCCCGTCCGGCGGCCCTCCGTCACCCCCACTCCCCTGTGCTTCCCGTGAAGGGCAAAAGTGTCCATATCTCTCCGTACCGCGCGAACTTCGCGCTATGTCGGTGTTGCTTTCGCGTCCGCCGCGCTCGTGTTCGGCGCCGCGGGCAACGCCATGGCCTGCAGCATCAAGGACTTCTCCGCCGTCGCCGAGTGCGACGGTGACAAGGGCGTCATCCGCGTGACCGACGTGGACCCCCTGGGCGTCGATGCCGAGGTCACCGTCTATCTGGAGAACAACGGGGCCGACCTGCGCCAGGTGGGCAGCAAGACGATCGAGGACTCCACCGCCGACGGCGTCACCATCACCTTCGAGGAGAACTGGGAGCCGAAGGCCGAGTACCGCATCCACGTCACGGCGGAGAACTACGTCGACGCGGACATCAAGCCGAACCTGATCACCCCCGCCAAGGCCTGCGGGGCGGGGGCGGACACCCCGCCGGCCGCCTCGAAGGCCCCGGGGAAGCCCTCAAAGGACAAGGGCGAGAACAAGGGCGACGGCAAGGGCGACGGCGAGAACAAGAACGACGAGCCCTCCGAGACCCGGACGTCCCCCACACCGTCCACCCCCGAGGGCGTCGCCCCCGCCGGCTCGAACGACAACAACGCCCCCTCCCCCGAGGGCGACTCCAGCCTCACCGAGACCGGCGGCGGCTCCAACCTCGCCGAGACCGGCGCCGACGCGAACACCGGTCCGATCGCCGGTGCGGCGGCGGCCCTGGTCGCCCTCGGCGCCGGTGCCGTGTACTACAGCATGCGGCGGCGTGGGGCCTCCACACGCTGATCACCGTTCGTCAGGGCTGTGGCCCGTGCTCCTCGGTGAGGGGCGCGGGCCACACGCTCGTCCGGGGTGGCCCCCGCGCTCACGGCCGTACGGCCAGTCGGTCCTGCGCCGTAGAGGTCTCGCCGGGCCCGGGGTCACGTGGACGCGACGGCCCGGCGCCCGCGCCCCCTAGGCGGCCCGACCGGCTCCCAGTACGACGATCTCGGCCGCGTCGAAGCCCACGCCCACCCGGTCCCCGGGCTCCGGCGCGTCCCGCAGCGCGCACGCCGCCTCCAGGCGCGGCGCGCCCTCGGGCTGGAGGTGCACGGTGACATGGGTGCCCCGGAAGGTGCGCGCGGCGACCGTGCAGCACAACCCGTCGGCCACATCCACCAGGCGCACCCCCGCGGGCCGTACGAGCAGCGCGCACGCCCCCTGCGGCGAGCCCTCCGGCACCGGGACCTTGCCCCACGCCGTGTCCGCCGCCGCGCCGGTCACGGTGGCCTCGACCACGTTGTCGAAGCCGAGGAAGCGGGCCACGAACTCGTCCACCGGCCGCTGCCAGACGTCGAGGGGCGTACCGGACTGGGCGATCCGCCCGTCCCGCATCACCACGACCCGGTCGGCCAGCGCGAACGCCTCACCCTGGTCGTGTGTGACCGCCAGCACGGTCGTACCCAACTCCGCGAAGAGTTCCCGCAGTTCGACGACCAGCCGCTCCCGCAACGACCGGTCCAGCTGGCCGAGGGGCTCGTCGAGCATCAGCAGCCGCGGGCGCGGGGCGAGGGCCCGGGCCAGCGCGACCCGCTGCTGCTCACCGCCGGACAGCTCCCCGACCCGCCGCCGGGCCGCTCCGGGCAGTCCGACCAGCTCCAGCAACTCCCCTACCCGCACCGCCCGTTCGGCCTTCGCCGCGCCGTGCATCCGGGGACCGAAGGCGACGTTGCCGGCCACGTCCCGCTGCGGAAAGAGCTGATGGTCCTGGAACATCAGCCCGACCCCGCGCCTGTGCGCGGGCACGCCCGCCTGGTCGTTCCCGGCGAGCAGCACCCGCCCGCCGTCGAGCGGCTGGAGACCGGCGACGACCCGCAACAGTGTCGACTTGCCGCTGCCGCTGGGCCCCAGCACACACACGATCTCGTGCTCGGCGACCCCCAGATCGACCGCGTCGAGCACGGGCCGCCCGTCGAACCGTACGGTCGCCTTCTCCAGCCCGAGCAGCATCAGAACTCCCCCGTGCGATCGGTGCGCAGACGTTCCAGCACCAGCAGGGCCACCGCGCACACCACCATCAGAATGGTCGAAAGGGCCATCGCCTGGCCGTAGTTGAGGTCACCAGGGCGGCCGAGCAGCCGTGCCACGGCGACCGGGAGCGTGGGGTTGTCGGCCCGTGCGATGAACACGGTCGCCCCGAACTCCCCGAGCGAGACGGCGAAGGCGAACCCGGCCGCGACCAGCAGGGCCCGCCGCACCATCGGCAGGTCGACCTCGCGCCACACCCGCCACGGCGAGGCCCCGAGCACGGCCGCCGCCTCCCGCAGCCGTTCGTCCACCGCCCGCAGCACGGGCAGCATGATCCGTACGACGAACGGGACGCCCACCAGGGCCTGGGCCAGCGGCACCAGGATCCAGGACGACCTCAGGTCCAGCGGCGGCTCGTCCAGCGCGATCAGGAACCCGAAGCCGACGGTCACCGCGGACACCCCGAGCGGCAGCATGAGCAGCGCGTCGAAGCCCCGGACCAGGCGGCCGGCCCGCCTGGTGAGCGCGGCCGCGGCGAGGCCGCCGACCAGCAGGGCGATGCCGGTCGCGGCGAGCGCGTACCGGAGCGAGTTGCCGACCGCCTCGATCGGCGCCACCAGGAAGATCCCGCTGTCGTCCTGGGTCAGCGCCCTGTAGTAGCCGAACCCGGGCGCGTGGAGGGACCTCTCCACCAGCACGCCCAGCGGCAGCAGGATCAGCACGACGACGGTGACGAGCACCCCGCCGAGCAGCGCCCACTGCCCTGCCCCGCGGGGCCGCCGGGCCGTGAGCGAGGGATCGACCAGCCGCAGCGCGCTCTCCCGCCGCCGTACGGTCCACGCGTGCACGGCGAGGATCAGTCCGACGGCGAAGAACTGCACGAGCGTCAGCACGGCGGCCGCCGGCAGGTCGAAGATCTCCGAGGTCTGCCGGTAGATCTCCACTTCGAGGGTCGAGAAGGTCGGCCCGCCGAGGATCTGCACCACCCCGAAGGAAGTGAAGGTGAACAGGAAGACCATCAGCGCCGCGGCGGCCACGGCGGGTGCGAGCGCCGGGAGCGTCACCCTCCGCCAGGCCGCCAGAGGGGACGCCCCGAGCATCCGCGCGGCCTCCTCCTGCCGCAGGTCCAGCTGCGACCACAGCCCGCCCACGGTCCGGACGACGACCGCGTAGTTGAAGAAGACATGCGCGAGCAGGATCGCCCAGACCGTGGTGTCCAGCCGTACGCCCCACAACTCGTCGAACAGCCCGCCCCGTCCGACCAGGGCCAGGAAGGCCGTGCCGACGACCACGGTCGGCAGCACGAACGGGACGGTCACGACAGCGCGCAGCACGTCCTTGCCCCTGAAATCGAAGCGCGCGAACACATACGCGCCAGGGAGCGCGATCAGCAGGGTGAGGGCGGTCGAGACGAGCGCCTGCCAGGTGGTGAACCACAGCACGTGCCGGATGCCGGAGTCGCCCAGCACCTCCCCGATCCGCCCGAGGTCCCAGCTCCCGCTGGCTTTCAGCCCCCGTGCGACGATCGCGGCGACGGGATAGGCGAAGAACACCCCGAAGAACGCGACGGGCAGGGCCATCAGCCCGAGCCTCGCCGCGCTCCCCGTCCGACGGGAACCGCGCGCCCCGGTCCCGGCAGGCGCCTTCGGCCTCCCCGGCCCCGTTGGCGGCTTCGCTACTTCAGTACGAGCGAGGTCCACGACTTGACCCACTGGTCACGCTTCTCGGCGATCTTCTCCGGCGCCATGGTCTCGGGATCCTTCGCCGCGGGCCCGTACTCGGTGAACTCGGCGGGCACGGCCGCCCCGTCGACCACCGGGTACACGAACATGTTGAGCGGCATGTCCTCCTGGAACCTCTTCGAGATCAGGAAGTCGATCAGCGCCTTGCCGCCCTCGGTGTTCCTCGCGTTGTTCAGCAGCCCGGCGAACTCGATCTGCCGGAAGCAGGTGCCGTCCGCGACCCCGGTCGGCGCGGTCTTCGGACGCGGGTCCGCGTAGACGACCTCGGCGGGCGGCGAGGAGGCGTACGACACGACGAGCGGCCGGTCGCCCCCCGCCTTCCTGCCGTCCGTCGACCCGGAGAACTCCTGGTAGTACGCCTGCTCCCAGCCGTCCACGACCTTCACGCCGTTGGCCTTGAGCTTCTTCCAGTAGCCCTCCCAGCCACCGTCGCCGTACTTCGCGGCCGTGCCGAGGACGAAACCGAGGCCCGGCGAGGAGGTGGAGGCGTTCTCGGTGACGAGGAGGTCCTTGTACTCGGGCTTGATCAGATCGTCGAAGGTCTTCGGCGGCTCGATCTTGTTCTTCTCGAAGTACGCCTTGTCGTAGTTGACGCAGATGTCACCGGAGTCGATGGGCGTGACCCGGTGTTCGGCCTCGTCCAGCTGGTACGCGGCGCCGACCTTGTCGAGCCCCTTCGCCTCGTACGGCTGGAAGAGGCCGTTGTCGAGGGCGCGGGACAGCAGGGTGTTGTCGACGCCGAAGAAGACGTCGCCCTGCGGGTTGTCCTTGGTCAGGATGGCCTGGTTGACGGCCTGGCCCGCGTCCCCGCTCTTGAGGACCTTGACCTTGTACCCGGACTCCTTCTCGAACGCCTTCAGCACGTCCTTGGAGTAGGCGAAGGAGCCGTGGCTGACGAGCGTGACGGTCTTGGAGCCGGCCCCCGACCCGCTGTCCCCGGAGGACGAGGACCCACACGCGGACAGCGTGACGAGCCCGAGGCCGACGGCCGCGGCGACGAATGTTCTGATGTGCGCTGACTGCACTGGATTCCTCCTGGGGTGACCAGGAAGAGACGCGGCCCTGCCCGGGTGGCTCCGGAGATCCGGAGCCACCCGGGCAGGGCGCAACAGCTTGAGTGATGACCGAACTTCCTACCCAGAATGACCTGGGCGAGGTTCAGAGGGTCTGCGGCCCGCTTGCCGCACTCTCAGCGCTGTGGCGCTCCCCTGTCGGAATATGAAGATGTGTACGGGGTCAGCGTACCCCGTGGCCGGTTTACGACTCCTGCCGGTGGCCGTGTGCCGCTCCCTGGCCGCCGGCCCCGAACAACCCGTCCGCGGTCTACCGCTCGGTGGCCGCCAGCTGCCCGCACGCACCGTCGATCTCCTGGCCGCGGGTGTCCCGGACGGTCACCGGCACCCCGTGGGCGGCGATGGCCTCGACGAACGCCTTCTCGTCCTCGGGCCGGGAGGCCGTCCACTTGGACCCCGGAGTGGGGTTCAGCGGAATCAGGTTCACGTGCACCGGCTTGCCCTTGAGCAGCCGGCCCAGCCGGTCACCGCGCCACGCCTGGTCGTTGATGTCCCGGATCAGCGCGTACTCGATCGACAGCCGGCGTCCGGACCGGGCCGTGTACTCCCACCCGGCGTCGAGGACCTCACGCACCTTCCACCGCGTGTTCACGGGGACGAGGGTGTCGCGCAGTTCGTCGTCCGGCGCGTGCAGGGAGATGGCGAGCCGGCACTTGAACCCCTCGTCGGCGAACCGATGGATGGCGGGCACCAGCCCCACCGTCGACACGGTGATCCCGCGCTGCGACAGCCCCAGCCCGTCCGGCTCCGGATCGGTGAGCCGACGGATGGCACCGACGACCCGGTTGTAGTTGGCGAGCGGCTCGCCCATCCCCATGAAGACGATGTTGGACAGCCTCGCGGGCCCGCCGGGAATCTCACCGTCCCTGAGCGCCCTCATCCCGTCCACGATCTGGTGGACGATCTCGGCGGTGGACAGATTCCGGTCGAGCCCGGCCTGTCCGGTCGCGCAGAACGGGCAGTTCATCCCGCACCCGGCCTGCGAACTGATGCACATCGTCACCCGGTCCGGGTACCGCATCAGGACCGACTCGACGAGCGTCCCGTCGAACAGCCGCCACAGCGTCTTGCGGGTGGTGTCCTGGTCGGTCGACAGGTGCCGCACGACCGTCATCAGCTCCGGGAGCAACGCCTCCCGCAGCTTCGCGCGCGCGCCCGCGGGGATGTCGGTCCACTGCTCCGGGTCGTGCGCGTAGCGCGCGAAGTAGTGCTGCGAGAGCTGCTTGGCGCGAAACGGCTTCTCCCCGATCGCGGCAACGGCTTCCTTACGCTCCACAGGCGAAAGATCAGCAAGATGCCGCGGCGGCTTCTTGGCTCCGCGGGGGGCGACGAATGTGAGTTCTCCGGGCTTCGGCATAACCCTCCCAGTGTCGCAGATCGATTCGGCCGTCCCAGGCCGGAGCGGGGGTGGGGGTGGTCACCCGTGGGCGCCGACCGTCACGGTCGGAGGACGACGCACGGCCCGGGGACGGCCCGGCAACCAGAAAGCGCGGGGAAGCCCTGGTCACCCGCGCGCGAGTGCCTGGCGCATGCGAGTCGGTCCGCGGCTGTGCGGGCGGGACCGCCTCGACCGCCCGAGCCGGGACACGGATGAGGCCCGCCGCCTCTCGGACAGCGGGCCTCGTCGGAAGACCGCACGTCTGCGACGCACGAGATCGCGGTCAGCCGGAGCCCACGAACAGCACCAGGAGCAGCCACACCACCGGAGCCGTCGGCAGGAGGGAGTCCAGGCGGTCCATGATGCCGCCGTGGCCCGGCAGCAGCGTGCCCATGTCCTTGATGCCGAGGTCCCGCTTGATCATGGACTCGCCGAGGTCGCCCAGCGTGGCGCTGGCCGCGACGGCGAGGCCGAGGAGCAGGCCCTGCCACCAGGCACCGCCCTCGATGACGAACTCCATGAGCAGCGCGCCCGCCACCATGGCGAAGGCGATCGCGCCGAGCAGTCCCTCACGGGTCTTGCCGGGGCTGATGCGCGGCGCGAGCTTGTGCGTGCCGAAGCGCCAGCCGACGGCGTACGCGCCCGTGTCGCTGACGATGGTCAGCACCAGGAACAGCAGCACCCGTTGCGGCCCGTCGTCGGCGGTGAGCATGAGCGCGACGAACGTGGCCAGGAACGGCACGTAGAAGGCCGCGAAGACCCCCGCCGTGACGTCCTTGAGGTAGTTCTCCGGCGGTTCCGTCATCCGCCAGACGAGGACGGCGAGCGCCGTGAGGGCCATGGCCACCCAGGCACCCTCGGGCCCGCGTACGTACCCGGCGACGACCATGGCCGCCCCGCCCACCGCGAGCGGCACGAGGGGCGCCTTGATGCCCTTGCGTTCCTGCAGGCGTGAGGTGAGCTCCCACAGGCCCACCACCACGGCGACCGCTATCACGCCGACGAAGGCCGCCTTGACGATGAACAGCGACGCGACGATGACCGCGCCGAGAGCGAGACCGACTCCTATGGCGGCGCCCAGGTCTCGGCCCGCGCTCTTCTTCGGCGCGGCGGGCTGCGGGGCGTCGGGCATGGGCTCCGGCTTCTGCGGCGCCTCCCCGAAGGGGTGCGCCGACGGCGTCTCGTCACGGAACAGGGGGCCGGCCTGCCGAGCGGCGGCCCCCCGGTCGTCGTCCTGGTTCCCGCCCTGCGCGGGTACGTCGGGCACGATGGGCATGGGCTGAGTCTGCATCGGATGCCGGCTCTCGGCCGCATCGTACGGGGGACCCGCCGGGGCATGCCCCTGGACAGGTCCCCGGTCGGTCGGCGCCCAGTACCCGGCTTGTGGCGCTCCCCAGGAAGAGTCGTTCATCAGACCTCGAGGAGCTCCGCTTCCTTGTGCTTGAGCAGCTCGTCCACCTGGGCGACGTACTTCGCCGTGGTGTCGTCGAGCTCCTTCTCCGCACGACGGCCCTCGTCCTCGCCGACCTCGCCGTCCTTGACGAGCTTGTCGATCGCGTCCTTGGCCTTGCGGCGGACCGAGCGGATGGACACCTTGGAGTCCTCCGCCTTGCTCTTGGCGACCTTGATGTAGTCGCGGCGGCGCTCCTCGGTCAGCTCGGGGAACACCACCCGGATGATGTTGCCGTCGTTGCTCGGGTTGACGCCGAGGTCGGAGTCGCGGATCGCCTGTTCGATGTTGCGCAGAGCGGTCTTGTCGAACGGGGTCACCACCGCCATGCGCGGCTCCGGCACCGAGAACGAGGCCAGCTGGTTGATCGGCGTCAGCGCACCGTAGTAGTCGGCCACGATCTTGTTGAACATCGCCGGGTGCGCACGACCGGTGCGGATCGCGGCGAAGTCGTCCTTGGCGACGACGACGGCCTTCTCCATCTTCTCCTCGGCCTCGAGGAGGGTCTCTTCGATCACCACTTGCTCCTGCGTGTCTTGAGTAGGCCCGGCAGCCGCACTTGGTCGGGTCGGCGGCCGGCTGCGTCGCGTCTTGTTCCTGCACGGTTCCGGACCGGCAGGACATTGTCCATCCCCCGGTCAGGCTCCGTCCCCCGGGCAGGGGAAGGACCCGGTCAGGCCCGGCTTCCCTGATCACCCACGAGAGTGCCGATCTTCTCACCCTTGACGGCCCGCGCGATATTGCCCTCCTTGAGAAGCTCGAACACGAGGATCGGGAGCTTGTTGTCGCGGCAGAGCGTGATCGCGGTGGCGTCGGCGACCTTCAGTTCGCGGGTGATGACCTCGCCGTAGCCGAGGGAGTCGAACTTGACCGCGTCCGGGTTGGTCTTGGGGTCGGAGTCGTAGACCCCGTCCACGCCGTTCTTGCCCATCAGCAGCGCCTCGGCGTCGATCTCCAGGGCACGCTGGGCGGCGGTGGTGTCGGTGGAGAAGTAGGGCATGCCCATACCGGCGCCGAAGATGACCACACGGCCCTTCTCCAGGTGGCGCACGGCGCGCAGCGGGATGTACGGCTCGGCGACCTGCCCCATGGTGATGGCGGTCTGGACGCGGCTGTCGATGCCCTCCTTCTCCAGGAAGTCCTGGAGGGCGAGGCAGTTCATGACCGTGCCGAGCATGCCCATGTAGTCGGAGCGGGCCCGGTCCATGCCGCGCTGCTGCAGTTCGGCGCCGCGGAAGAAGTTTCCGCCGCCGATGACGACCGCGATCTCCGCGCCGTCACGGACGACGGCCGCGATCTCACGGGCGATCGCGTGCACCACGTCGGGGTCGACGCCGAGGCCACCGCCCCCGGAGAACGCCTCTCCGGACAGCTTCAGCATGAACCGTCCGCGGTCCGCCTTGCGTACGTCGCTCTTCTCGGGCTTGGTGGTCATGGAGATCTCGCCTCTTCACGTGTCGCACATACGAAGAAGGCCACTGCCGGTGGGGTGGTGTTCGCATCCCATGCTCGGCAATGGCCTCCTCGTCAGATCTGCTGTCGTCCGTATCGCGTCACGCGCGCACGGGGCGGCGTACGCGAACGACTGCACTCGACCCTATCGGGGCCGGGCGCCCGTCGCGCAACGGACTCAGATGCCGACCTTGATGCGCGTGAAGCGCTTCAGGGTGACACCGGCCTCGTCCAGGACCTTCTGGACCGACTTCTTGTTGTCCAGCGCGTACGGCTGGCCGAGCAGCGTGGCGTCCTTGAAGAAGCCGTTGAGGCGACCCTCGACGATCTTCGGCAGGGCGGCCTCGGGCTTGCCCTCGGCGCGGGTGGTCTCCTCGGCGACGCGGCGCTCGGACTCGACGACCTCGGCCGGCACGTCCTCCTTGGAGAGGTACTTCGGCGCGAAGGCGGCGATGTGCTGGGCGACGCCCTTGGCGACGGCGGCGTCGGCCTTGTCCAGCTCGACCAGGACACCGATCTGCGGGGGCAGGTCGGGCATGGTGCGGTGCATGTAGGCGAAGACGAAGCCGTCGGCGTACTGCGCGAAGCGGTCGAGGACGATCTTCTCGCCGAGGTTGGCGTTGGCCTCGTCGACGTACGCCTGGACGGTCTTGCCGGCCTCGATCTCGGAGGCGAGCAGGGTCTCCAGGTCGGCCGGGGAGGTCTTGGCGACGTGCTCGGCGATCGCGGAGGCGGCGGCCTGGAACTTCTCGCCCTTGGCGACGAAGTCCGTCTCGCACTTCAGCTCGACCAGGACACCGGAGGTGTTGTCGTCAGCGATGAGGGAGACCACGGCGCCGTTCTCGGCGGAGCGGCCCTCGCGCTTGGCGACGCCCTTCTGGCCCTTGATGCGCAGGGCCTCGACGGCCTTGTCGACGCTGCCCTCGGCCTCGTCCAGGGCCTTCTTGCAGTCCATCATGCCGGCGCCGGTGAGCTCACGGAGCTTCTTGACGTCGGCGGCGGTGTAGTTCGCCATGATCTGTGAATCTCTTCTCGGAGTTCGAAGTCTCGAAGTCGGCGTCCGCCGCCGCTCGTAGGACGGGCGCCCGCCGAAGATCTACGGGCTGTGGGTGAACGGCGGGTGG